>JBLRXG010000067.1:0-6307 GCA_047920855.1 Dehalococcoidia bacterium
TTCCAGATAGTCCACGGGGGTGAAAGTGTAGCCCTCGTGCGCGGCCGAACACTTGCGAGAACCACTTGTTGGATAGGCCGTAGGTCATTCGTGTGTCAGGCCGCCTGCCTCTTCCTGCCGACAACGCGTGCCAGGAGTATGCTGATCTCGTAGAGGGCGACGAGAGGGACGGCCATTATTATCTGCGTCAGTGCGTCCGGAGGCGTGAGAACAGCGGCGAGAATGAAGGCGCCTATTATGACCACTCTTCGTCTCCGTGCCAGCCATTGAGCGGATACGACTCCGATCCTTGCCAGAAAGGTGATCACCACCGGCATCTCGAAGACAAACCCGCTCACGAGAAGCATCCTGGCTACCACCGAGACATAGTTGCTGACCTTTATCTGTGGTGTTGCGATATCACCGCCGAAGCCCAGGAGAAAGGTGCTGGCTGCGGGAATGAGCATGAAGTAGCTGAAGATGACACCCGCGGCGAACATGATAACCATCCACGGCAAAACAAGGTAGAAGTATCTCTTCTCCCTGGGTGTGAGGGCTGGCGACACGAACATGATGAACTGGTACGTAAGGTAGGGCATTGCCAGGACGACGCCGGTGACCAGGGACACCAGCAGGACAGTGCCTATCATCTCCGTCATCTCCACGAAGATCAGGTATATGTCGCCTGCCGGGTAAAGCAGCAAGGCAAATACGTGCTCGTGAAATATGAAGGCGAGGACGGTGGTGACGCCGACGGCGATCACACTCCTGAATACGCGTGTTCGAAGCTCGATCAGGTGCCCTGAGATTCCGGTAACTCGCTCGGTCTGACCTGTGGGTGTTGCGTCTTCACTCATCACGATATGGTGGAGGCTGTCGAGGGGTACCCCTCCGGACTGATCCCTGGATGACTTGAGGTGGTGATCCTCTGGTTTTCAGCGTGATTGACCGGATTTCCGAGAGTCACTGATTCTCGCCAGGCGCGGGAGCTCCGGTGCCTTCCGTCCCGGTCGATCCGGAGGTCTGGCGGGATTCTGTGTCCTGGGGAGTCACGGAACTCCCGCTACCGGCATCGGGCTCTCCTGCAATGTCCTTCTCAAGCTCATCCTGGAACGCGCTGGTCAGTCCTGAGCTGTACTTGTTGACCTGCCTCAGGGCCTTGCCCAGCCCTCTTGCTGTCTCCTGCATTCTGCCGGGTCCGACCACGAGAAGGGCAAGCAGTAGTATGAGAAGCAGCTCCCCTGTGCCGATACCGAAAGAACCCATTAGCGCCCCTGCTTCTCGGGATTCAACGACAACTGGCGGTCAGTTATCCCCAGATTTTGCCCCGGTTTCTTCCGCGCTATTGTTACTGGCCTTTGCGGCCTTCGCCTGGCTTTCTTCGTCCAGGCCTTCCTTAGCCCTGCGGAACTCCCTTATGCCCTTCCCTATCGACCCGGCAACCTGAGGTAACTTGCCAGCACCGAAGATGATCAGTATTATCAGCAGGATTATCCCGAGTTCCATGGGGCCCGGTGGACGTATCATCGTTGGCTTGCCTCCTTGACCAGGTCAATGATCCTGGTACTCAAACTGAGAATTCGCATCTGCGGCTTATACTATATCAGCCCTCGTAAGCTGTCAAGCGCATTGCTGATGGATGCACTGTAACGGGTATAGTAATGAGTGGTTCTCTTCCCGTCCATACGTCTCCTGTCTCTGTCCGCCATAGCCCACCATCATCGACGGCCAAGCGACACACTGACTGCCCTGAGCAGGGTTTCGTCCTCCTCCGGAAGAACGGAGCGCGGATCGAGTATCAGGACGTCTTTCTCCACCCGTGCAATCACCGGCGGATCCTGTTCCCGGAGCCGTCGCGCAAGGTGCTCGATTCCCGTCTTGCCGGCGACCTTGATGGCCACAGCCCGAGTAGGCATGGTGCCTCCGGGGAGGCTCCCTCCCCCGATCACTGACTCCCCGGCAATCACCGTAGCTGACTGCCCCAAGAATCGAGCCCACCTCTCGGCTCGCCTCTCTATCTCTGATATCGGGGTTGAGATCAGACGGAGAACCGGTATCTTTTCCTGCGCTTCGCCTTTGATGTAATGGCTGAGCGTAGCAGAAAGGGCGGCGATGCTTGCCTTGTCAATGCGCACCGCTCTTGCAAGGGGATGCTTGGCGAGCCTGTTGACCAGATCCCTGCGTCCTGCGATGATGCCTGCCTGGGGTCCTCCCAGGAGCTTGTCGCCTGAGAAAAAGGTCAGATCGACCCCGGCAGAGATGCTGTCCTGAGGCCTGGGTTCAGGCTCCAGTCCGAACTCAGTGGTGTCAACCAGGCATCCGCTGCCTATGTCATCGAGAACCAGTATGTCATGCTTGCGGCCCAGTGCCACCAACTCCTCCAGGGAGACGAAACTCGTGTAGCCGCTGATCCTGAAGTTGCTTGCATGAACTCTGAGCACAGCTGCGGTTCTGGGGGTTATGGCCTGCTCGTAATCACCAACGTAGCTGCAGTTGGTGGTGCCCACCTCTACGAGCCTGGCTCCACTCTCCCGCATTACGTCCGGTATCCGAAATCCCCCGCCGATCTCAACTGCCTGCCCGCGAGATACTATGACCTCCTTCCTTCTTGCCAGGGCACTCAATGCCAGCAATGCTGCGGAGGCATTGTTGTTGACCCCCAGTGCAGCTTCGGCTCCTGTAAGCAGGCATAGCATCCGTTCCAGATGAACCTGGCGGGATCCGCGCCTTCCGCGTGCCAGGTCGAACTCAAGGCTGCTGTATCCACGACAGGCGAGTTCGGCTGCGCGCAGCGCATCAGCACTGATCGGAGACCTGCCGAGATTCGTATGTAGAACCACCCCGGTAGCGTTGATCACCGGACGCAGACTGCTGCTCGTCAGACAGAGAGCCTCGTTAACAACTGCGTCAACAATCTCGTTGAAGGACGGTGCTTCGTCTCCGCTGCTCACAGTCTGCCGTATCTCTGTAAGGTGGTTCCTTACGAGTGCAACTATGAACTCCCGCGCCACGCTATTTCCGAGCATGGCTATTCGTTCGTCGCACAGCACTTCGTCCACGCCGGGCAGCCGGCGATATTCCGAGTTATCTGTCATCTCAGAACCCTTTCATCACCCACGCGGCGGGTTATTTTCTGGTCATCGAGGTGTTCCATAAGAGCCTGTGCGTACTTGCGGCTCGTCTGAAACAGGTCACGAACCTCGGCGATGGTGAGCGTGCCCTTCTGTTTCAGGTGATCGACAAGCCGCTCCACCATGTGTTCGTAGGCTGATGTTGTGAAGATGATCCCTGCCCCCACTCTGACCACCTGCCTCTGTGCCAGCAGACGGTTGAGCAGATCCGGCTCCAGCGCGAAATCGGTAGCCGGTGAATAAGGCGATTCGGCGAGCAGTTTCAGGAAACGGTCTGTCCTTTCTTGCTGCTCCGGTGAGAGTCGCGCGGCATGCTCAGGCAGCCTTACGACCGCACCTTCATCCACAACGTGACCATTCTCTGTGAGCCGGCCGATTATGCCGTCGAAATGTCCGGACTGGGCCTTGAGACGGGTTCTCAGTTCCTGCCTGGGCATACCCTGTCTAAGAGGGAACGAGTGATGGTGGTCTCTGAGCAGCCGTCCTGCCTCGTCAACTAGTTGATTCCAGTGGCGACAGGTAGTAAACAGGGCGCGTCCCTCACTGCTGCCGATCCGTACTGCCCGCCCCGCCTCTACCAGTGTCTGCAACGTCTCACCAGTCTTGATCTCGGTCAGGTGGAGTTGGAGTGCGAGCTCCCTTGTGTCCGATACGCCCGCGGCATCCAGCAGGGCGAGCATGGCCTCCTCGGGGCTGCCCTCCCTCGCGTCCAGGCTTTCTATCACACCGGGCTGAAAGCGACGATGGCGCTTCGGATGAGTGTCCACGATCTCACCGCCGCCGAGTGTGCCCCTGGGAGAGCGTATGACGAAAAGGTCTCCTCTGGCCGCCACCACCGGATCGGACAATCCTATTTGTGCCCAGCCACTCTCACCTGCCCCTAGTTTGTCCCTATCCAGAAGGCGGGCCCTTCCGGCCACTTCGCTCGTGCCGGTGTGGAAGGTGACGGACATGTTATGGGTCACACGGCCTGGCAGGCCTGACACAGTTCGGAGCTTCACGTCAAGCAGGCGTGTAGGGGTGAGCCACCCCGGGGTAGTAATGACCATACCTCGCTGAAGCCGGTCGGGCTGGACGTTCCCCAGGTTGACGGCCACGCGGCTACCCGGGAGAGCCTTCTCCACTTTATGTTTGTGAACCTCGATCCCGCGCACGTGGGTGTTCAGCCGGGGCGGCAGGACCTCCACCTGCTGCCCGGTGTGCAAGCTGCCATCAGCGAGAGTCCCGGTGACTACTGTACCGAAGCCTCGCACCGTGAAAACGCGATCGATGGGAAGCCTCGGCCTACCGATGTCCCTGTGTTGCTCGGCCGAGTCCAGGAGTCTGTCGATGATGGAGATCAAGTCGGGGAGGCCTTCTCTGGTAATAGCAGAGACGGCTACGATCGGTGCTCGACTGATACTGCTTCCCTTTATGGCGTCCTCGGCCTCCATAATGGACAGACTTAACTCGTCCTCATCGACGGTGTCCTTCTTTGTGATGACGACGACGCCGCTGGCAACGTTGAGCAGATCTATGATGGCCAGGTGCTCTCTTGTCTGAGGCATTACTCCTTCGTCTGCGGCGATGACGAGCAAGGCGAGGTCGATGCCTCCCACTCCCGCAACCATGTTCTTGACGAATCTCTCATGCCCCGGAACATCGACGATGCTGACTTCCCTTCCGCCAGGCAGCGTCAACCAGGCAAAGCCGAGGTCTATCGTCATGCCCCGGGCCTTCTCCTCGGGCAGGCGGTCAGGGTCCATTCCGGTCAGGGCCCGGACGAGAACCGATTTTCCATGGTCCACGTGCCCCGCAGTACCCAGTACATACATGGTGGTCTACCTTATTATTAGCTTACCCTTGGGGTCAGCTATCACATGTCCCACGATGGCAGCATCTGTGATGCCTTCATGGTGCATCTTCTCGACCAGTGCCTCTCCGTCTGCCGGCGGAAGGGATATGAGCAGGCCGCCGGAGGTCTGAGCATCGAAGAGGATGAGGATCATCTCGTCAGAGACCTTGGCTTCTATCATGTCAGAGCGGAACTCTTTGTTGCGTCGCGTGCCACCGGGAACCAGACCCTGTTTGCAGTACTCTTTCACCCCGGGCAGAAGAGGCACCGCCTGTGAGTCCACTTCCATACCCACGTCGGTGCTCTGCACCATCTCGCAGGCATGTCCCAGCAGGCCGAAGCCTGTGATGTCGGTACAGGCGTGTACGGGGAAATCTGCCATCAGTTCTGCCGCTCTTCTGTTCAGTGTGGACATCTGGTGCGTAACCCGTGCGATGATCTCCGGTTCTGCGACGCCAGCCTTCATCGCGGTGTTTATGATGCCGGTTCCCAGAGGCTTCGTAAGTATCAGTGCGTCTCCCTCCCTGGCTCCGGTGTTGGTTATCACCCTGTCGGGGTGTACGATCCCCATTACACAGAGGCCGTATTTCAGCTCACGGTCGTCCACGCTGTGGCCCCCGACCAGAGATGCTCCTGCCTCCGTGAGCTTGGCAATCCCTCCTCTCAGAATCTCCCTGAGAACGGAGATATCCATCGTCTCCCTGGGAAAGCATACTACGTTCATCGCCGCAACGGGGCGGCCGCCCATAGCATAGACGTCGCTCAGAGCGTTGGCGGCTGCTATCCGTCCGAAGTCGTATGCGCCGTCAACTATAGGCGTGAAGTAGTCGACCGTCTGGATTACAGCCAGGTCATCTGTCAGTCGATAGACCCCGGCATCATCTCGGCCTTCGATTCCCACAATCACGTTAGCGTCAAGCGGCAACTCGAGTCCACACAGTGCACGGTCCAGGTCCCCTGGACCCAGCTTGGAGGCTCAACCTGCGCCACGCACGGTCTCAGTCAGTCTCAGTTTGCCTGTGCTGTCCATCGCGTACCCTCCTTTCTTCGGGGATATGGCGAAGCTCGGGGATTCTGATCGATGTGCCATCATAACTGCCTGGCTGATGAGGTGGCTCCGGGAACGCCAGCAGTTTCGGGCCGTCATGAGCTATGCTCACCGGTTGATCAGGCCGTGGTTCGAAGCGAACGGTATATCCCGGGAAACTACAGATTTGATGCGGGAGGAATGCCGACCCCCGTTCGGGGGCTCCGCTCATGGCTGGTGAACCGATCCTGGCGAAGGCCGGGCGAAGATGTGTGATCTCTCCGAATCGTTTGGGCACCGAAATCACCCTGTTCCAGGGCGGGACACGCCCGCCGT
>JBLRXG010000068.1:0-6243 GCA_047920855.1 Dehalococcoidia bacterium
CAAAGAGGGCGAGAGGCTGGAACCCGAGGAGCTTGTTGAGTATTGCGGGCAGTACCTGCCGAAGTTCGCAGTGCCGAGGTATGATGAGTTCATGGACGAGTTGCCGAGGACTCCCGGCACAGAGAAGGTACAGAGATACAGGCTCCGTGAGCGGGGAACCGGGGAAGCCCGGGATCTTGCCAGGCAATGAAGAACAACGAGTACGACTACATCATCATCGGTAGCGGCATTGCCGGACTCTACATCGCGCTCCTGGCTGTAGAGCGGGGAAGTGTGCTTATCCTGACCAAGGGCAGTATAGACGACTGCAACACAAGGTATGCTCAGGGGGGGATTGCTGCGGCTATGGGCAAAGATGACTCGCCCGCCCTTCATTTCAAAGACACCCTGGCTGCCGGTGATGGTCTCTCCGATGCTGACGCAGCGCGAATTCTGACCGATGAAGCTGCCGACTGCATTGCTGATCTGATCAGATTCGGGGTGCCTTTCGATACACTGAATGGAGAGATAACTCTGACACGGGAGGCAGCCCATAGTGTATCGCGTATCATGCACGCCGGTGGCGATGCCACCGGGGAGCATATTGAGGTCACCTTGAGCCGCCGCGTGCGGTCGACACCCATAAAGGTGCTGGAGAACTGCCTTGCCAGCGAGATACTGTTGCGGAACGGCAGGGTCGATGGTGTGAGGTCCCTCGATTGCCGCACCGGTTCCGTCGAGGAGTATCGCTGCCGGGCTCTCATTTTGGCTACGGGTGGTGCCGGGCGGCTCTTCAAGTACACCACCAATTCCGATGTGGTGACCGGAGATGGGATAGCCCTGGCTTTTGAGGCCGGTGCTGAGATAAGCGATATCGAGTTTTTCCAGTTTCATCCCACGGTCCTCCGCCTGCCGGGAGTGGCTCCCTTTCTCATCTCCGAGGCGGTCAGAGGCGAGGGCGGGATACTGAGGAACGTTGATGGCCGTCGTTTCATGCCCGACTACGTGGCCGAAGCTGAGATGGCGCCCAGGGACATTGTAGCTCGCAGCATTGTCTACGAGATGCAGAAGACCCACAGCGACAGGGTGTTTCTCGATGTCACCCACCTGTCGCCGATGCTGGTCACGACCCGCTTCCCGCAGATATACCGCTTCTGCCAGGAACACGGTCTGGATATCACAAGGGGGCTCATTCCTGTGGCCCCAGCCGCCCATTACCTGATGGGAGGTGTCAGGGTCAACAGCTGGGGTGAGACGAACGTCGATGGGTTGTTCGCTGCCGGCGAGACGGCCTGCACCGGGGTGCACGGCGCTAACAGACTGGCATCCAACTCGCTGCTGGAGTCGGTTGTTTTTGGCAAGAGGGTGGTGCGGGCCACGGAGAGGGCAGCCCGTGGAGAAAACCCGGTGCCTTCCCCGGTTGATGATCCCTGTTCTCTGCCCGAACGTGAGCCGTCCTCAACCTCTTCGCCGCCGAACCTGCCGAGCCTGCAGTCACTGATGTGGGATAAGGTGGGCATCATCCGTTCCGGCAAGGATCTGGAGAACGCCGCACAAACCTTAGCGGCGTGGCAGGGGGTGCTGCCGCAACCGAGCGATCGTCCCTCTCATGAATTTCACAATCTGGTGTTATGTGCCAGGCTCATCACCGAGGCTGCTCTACTACGCAAGGAGAGCAGAGGGGCCCACTTCCGCACGGATTTTCCTCGAGCTCTGCCGGGGTGGCAGCGACACATCGTTTTCAGGAAGAATGTCAGCGAATAGAGATCCGATCGACGAGATAATCGAGCGTGCCCTGGTCGAAGATCTGGGCGAGGGAGATGTTACAACCGACTCTCTGGTGCCCGTCGACTGGTATGGGGTCGGGTGCATTGTAGTCAAGGCAAAGGGTATCCTGGCCGGCGCAGACCTGGCCGTGCAGGTGTTCCAGCGGGTTGATCCGGAGTTGCAGGTCGACTTGATCCTGGAGGACGGCGCGAGAGTCGGACCGGGCAACGTTGTGGCCAGGTTGACGGGCAGCATCGCCGGTATTCTCAAGGGCGAGCGGGTGGCACTGAACTTCCTCCAGAGGTTGAGCGGCATTGCCACGGAGACGAGCCGCTACGTGGAGGGCGTCGAGGGGTTGCCGGTGCGGATCATGGACACGCGGAAGACGACGCCGGGCTTGAGGTCGCTGGAGAAGTACGCGGTCAGGGTCGGAGGCGGCCACAACCACCGCACCAGCTTGAGCGATGGCATACTCATCAAGGATAACCACCTCGCTGCCCTGCGCGCAAGAGGCCTGACGATGAAGGACATTGTGGGCAGGGCAAGACAGAACGCTCCGCAGAAGTCGACGATTGAAGTGGAGGTCACAAGTGTCGCGGAGTCCCTGGAGGCCGTGGAAGCGGGGGCGGATATCGTCATGCTTGACAACATGAACCCGGTCGACATGCGCGATGCTGTGAAGGCCGTTCACGGGCGTGCACTGGTTGAGGCCTCGGGTGGGATCACCCTGGAGAACGTGCGTGCTGTAGCCGAGACGGGCGTTGACATGATCTCGATCGGTGCCCTCACCCACTCAGTAAGGGCCCTTGATATCAGTCTCGAACTAGAGATCTGATCGCAGGAAAGACAAGGTCGGCAGGCCGCCCGGCTCAGTGGCGGACCTTCTCAGCGATCACCAGGTATTGTTCCGCGCGGTCTTCGAAATGGGTTATCCTCAGTCCGGCCTGTGCTGCCTGTTTCCTGAGTTCGCTCTCGTCGGGCAAGCTGTGATCGGCAACTATGCCTCCGATGTTCTGGTGAAGATCGTTGATCATGGCACGGCTCATGGTGTGGCATATGACCAGCGCGCCATTCTCCTTCAGCACCCTGGCCATCTCGGTCAGTGCTCTGACCTTGTCGTAGAAATGGGGAAAGACGCTGTAGCATATGGCGATATCCACAGAAGCGTCGGCCAGGGGAATGGCCATGGCATCGGCCTGAGCGAAGTCAACTATGGACGTGAAGGCCTTGTGCTTGCCCTGCCGCAGCATCTCCGCCGAGATATCGATGGCGACGATCGTTCCCTCGTCTCGCATACTGCTGCCGAGAAAGGGAAGCAGAATGCCGGTGCCGCTGCCGACGTCCAGCACACGACACCGCGGCCGGATATCCAGCCGGTCGATGATGCCGGCGATGCGGCCCATCGTCTCCTCGGTGACTAGATCATCCCAGGTCAGAGCGAGTTCGTCGAAGTAATCCCGCAGTTCCATAGCTAACCTACCGGCCGGGCCTGCCGCCAGCGCTTCACCTTCCTCTTGGGAGAAAACAGGGTCGCCAGTCCGAAGATAGCGGAGGACGTTATCACGATGGAAGCCCCCGAAGGGGTATCTAGTGTGTAGGAGATGGCGAGTCCCGCCCAGCATGAGATGACGCCGAAGCCAACAGCGATCAAGAGTATGCGTTTGAGGCTGTAAGTGAGCTGGTAGGCTGCTGCGGCGGGATTCAGGATGAGGCTGTAGATGAGCAGACCGCCGATGCTCTGAAGCGAGGCGGTAATGGTCACGCCCGCGGAGAAGAGCAGGCCGTAGAAGACAATGGTTGCCGGTATGCCTACGGCCAGGGCCACCTCCCGATGGCAGAGCACGGCCTGGATTTCCTTGTAGAACGCTACTACCAGGCCTACTATCACGGCAGTGGTGATGGCCAGGAAGATGAGGTTATGCCGTGTTACGGTCAGTATGCTTCCCCAGAACAGGCTCAGCGCTTCGCTCCTCGCTCCGGGCATGAGGCCCATGAACAGGAAAGCCAGTCCCAGCATGAGGGAGAAAACGATGCCGATCGATGTGTCAGGATTCAGTTCTCCACGGTCGGCCACAGGCCCGATGATGGCGGCAGCGGCCAGGCTGAACAGGAGTGCTCCGATCAGCGGCTCGAACCCGAGCCAGAGGCCGAGCAGGGCCCCGGCAAAGGCGGCGTGTGCGATGCAAACGCCTATGAACGAAAGGTGCATGGTCACCACGAAGACGCCTATCACGGCACAGGTGATGCCGCCCAGCAGGCCGGCAAGCACGGCGTTCTGCATGAACTGGTACTGGAGAACAGAGAAATCCATGATATTGCCAGCCACTACGGGCAAAGGGACGCGGTCTCAGTCGATGCCGCACCGTTGTAGAGTTCGCTGAGCACTTCCTCTACGAGCATCGACTCCGGCGCACCCTCCCTCCATATCTTTCCTTCCTTCATCAGGATCAGGCGGTCGCAGATCGCGGGCAGCTGCTTCAGGTCATGAGTCACGAGCAGCGTGGTGATGCGGTACTCCTTGTGGATAAGCTGTATGAGGCTCATTATCTCGCGCTGGGCCTGCGGGTCGATCGAGGCTGTTGGCTCATCGAGAAGGAGAATCTCAGGCTGCTGGACCAGGGCACGCGCTATGGCGGCCTTCTGGTATTCACCTCCCGACAGATGCCCTATGGGCCTCCGGGCCAGGTGCGCTATGCCTACCATCTCCAGCACGTTGTCGACTCTTTCCCAACGGGCCCTGGTAGGCCTGCGGAACAGGCCCAGACGGCCGTAGCACCCCACCATAACGGTCTCCCTGACGTTTATGGGCAGTCTGGGGTCTATGTTCTGTACCTGGGCTACGTAGCCGATGCGCTTTCTCAATGTGGTACGGTTAGTGCCGTTCAAGCGTGATCCCAGTACCCAGGCCTCTCCGTGAACCAGTCTGCCCAGGCCGTTGATCACAGTGAGCAGCGTGGTCTTGCCCGCGCCATTGGGCCCGATGATACCGAGGAAGTCTCCCCTCCTGACCTCCAGCGATACTCCCTGGAGAGCGACGTCCTCCCTGTAGGAGACCACCGCGTCATGAATCCTGATGACCGTATTATCCATGTAGTTCGCGCATCTGCTGCAGTGCTTCTTCCAGCAGGTCGAGGTTCTTGTCCAGCGCCTTCTCCCAGGTCTCGGTGTTCCTGAAGCCACCGGGGAAGTTGGAGAGCGTCACATGCACCGCCCCGATATCCGCTGCCAGGGTAGGGATCTCGCCGCTCTGGAGGTTGTCTATCACCAGCGTGACTCCGGCTGCGGTAGCTTGAGTTATCACCTCCTCCAGTGTCGCAGTGCTCAGGTCCTCGGGCCGCCCATAGGTAGCCACGATGTGGAACCCGGCCCATCTCAGGAACCCGGCCTGCATCTCACCGCATACCACCTTCACCCCGCCCACTCCCATATCCATTAACCTCGACCTGACCTGTTCACCCTTTTCGAGGATCGCCTCTGTTCTCTCTGCGGCTCTCTGCTGGTAGTATACCGCGTTTTCGGGATCTATCTCGGCCAGGGCCTGCGCGATCTGGTTCACAGCCTCGGCCTGGATGGGGGGTGCCATCCAGTTGCCCATGATATCTATAACCACGATATCGAGGCCGGGATTGTCGGCCGACTCCACCAGTGCAGGTATGTACTCGTAGTTCCGCTGATAGTTGTGGATGATAAGCGCTTTGCTGTTGTTCGCAGCCCGGACGTCACCCGGCTTGATGTCGTGGTGCCCGGGGCAGTCGCCGGGTCTTATCAGGGTATGGGGTTCCAGCCTGCCATCGGCTATGTCGTTAACGATGTTGGTGATGAACACGCTACCGGCTACGATGTCTGCCGATGATCCAGCACGCACGGAGACGGCAACGATGACTACCACGATCACCGCTGCCACAATGCCGAGTACGACCTTCTTGTTCATGATTCCTCCCGTCTATCTTCTTCGTGTAGGTAACTGAGGCCGCTTCTCTGCGGATCTCGCGGCCGGCAGGGCGTGCATTGCTCTACTTCACCCGGCCCGCGGAGCCTTTTCCTTCTTCTGCCGGCATGAACTGCATCTGCCTGAGATGGCAAGATGTCTCAGGTCGGCACCGAAGCCGTATTCACGAAGCAGGCTATCCCTCAATGAGTTCAGCGCAGAATCGTCCAGGTCCATCGTCTTGCCGCAGCTGTGGCAGATGAGGTGGTGGTGATGCCCCTTCTCGGCGACGTGATATCGAACGCGGTCCTCACCGAAGTCGGTCTCAGTGACCAGGTTCAATTGCTTCAGCAGTTCCAGCGTGCGGTACACGGTGGATATGTTGGCGTAGGGGTAACGACTGCGCAACTGCCTGTAGATCTCTTCGGCGCTGATGTGCTGCTCCGCATTGTGAAGCGCCTCTATAACCAGCATTCGCTGGAGGGTCATGCGGTGTCCATGCTTCTGAAGAGTCTCGTGGCAGCTCATCGCCGGAGACTACTATAGCATGGCGCGGGGCTTGTTGCAAC
>JBLRXG010000069.1:0-6175 GCA_047920855.1 Dehalococcoidia bacterium
GTGTGAACCTGGGCCCGGTTGACACTATAACCCAGGCCACGCCTTTGGCTATGCTGAACATGGGTGCAGCCGAGCTGCCTTCTCTTGGCAGGCTCTTCACGGGTTTTCCCGCAGGTGCCATGTCTGAAGTATCGCCTTTGCTGATTCTGATCGGGGCAGGGTATCTGTTCTATCGGAGGCACATCAACTGGCGCATTCCGGCAGCCATCCTCGGTGCTGTCGTGATATTGACTGCGATCCTGGGGCACAACCCTGTCTACCACATCAGCACCGGGGGCATTATGATCGGCGCCTTCTTCATGGCTACCGACTGGGTAACGAGCCCTTTTACCGATAGAGGCAAGCTGATCTTCGGTGCTGCTATCGGAGTTCTGATCGTCATCTTCCGGATCGGCCTTGCACCGACTGAAGGGGTCGCCTTCTCCATTCTGATCATGAACGCCTTCGTGCCTCTGATCAACAGGACGACAGCGCGTCCGCAGTTTGGGCACGTTAGAGCGGTTGCCGTAGATTAGATGTGCGCTAGACCAGTGCAAAGATAAGGAACAGAGCCAGAGATATGGCGATGAAGAGCGCTCCCAGCGCGATGTCATCGCCATATTCATCTGCGAGGGCGCGGCGCCGTTCCCCGATAGTACGATAGAGGCTATCGGCTTCATCTCTTGCGGCGCGGAGCAGAGCCTGTCCGCTGGTGACGAAGACCCCATCCCTCGAGAAGCATAAGCTCGCTGAGCGTTCCACGCTCTGGGTGCATCGTTGCCTCCATCGGTTCCAGAGCAACTCGGTGCGCAAGCAAGCGCGCACGAACGCACACGCGCTACGCGTGTACAGGCGATCAACGCTGAGCCAGCGCGGCAGAGGGTAGTGAAACGGGTCATCTGTCGCTGGTCCTTTCCTGGCACGACTGCGTATGGTCACCGCCAGAAACGCCCCTATTCCCAGGCCCAGCGGCAGGAGGACATCCTTGATGTTGTACCAGGTGTATATCTGGAGGTCACGCAAGTGGTCGATGGCATGCGAATCCAGTCCCCCGAGCATCTCGGTCACGGGAGCAACCAGATGTCGGAGCGTGAATCCGGGTGCCAGACCGAGCACAAGAACCCCGGCAGCAAGAACCCCGGCGGCTCCGGTCATCCAGACTGGAGCCTCGTGAATGCCGCCCGGATTGTGTGATGGCTCCTGAGCAGGTGCACGGAAGAACACATAGTAGGCCATCTTGAGGCCATAGACAATAGTGCCCGATGCGATGATCACATACAGGATGTCTACTGCCTGTAGCCACGGTACATGGTAAGGAGTACCGACTGCGGCGAGGTACCGGGCGTCCGCGATAGCATGATGTAGTAGAGACTTGGAGACGAAACCGTTGAAGAGCGGTATTCCCATAAGCCCCAGTGTCGCGATGCACCATGCTACCGTTGTCAGAGGCATTCTGCGCCAGAGGCCGCCAAGACTGGGCATGTGGGTTGTATGGACCGAGTATAGAATTGATCCTGCGACGAGGAAGAGGCAGCCTTTGAACATAGCGTGGTTGATCGTGTGATAGAGGGTGCCGGCGAGACCGATTGCGCCTTCATCTCCCAGATATGCGAGACCTCCTACACCGATGAGGAGAAATCCCATCTGGCTGATGCTGGAATATGCCAACGTTCTCTTCAGGTCACTCTGTCTGATCGCCAGCACCATTCCTATGAAGGCTGTCGCTATCGCGATCGTCATGAGGGTAAGTCCAAGCGACTGCATATTGGGAGGGGGCATATAGAAAAAGCTGGTGACCGCACGGATTATCCCATAGGCGCCCGCCTTGATCATGACACCTGATAGCAGGGCACTGGCGGGAGAGGGTGCAACGGGATGGGCATCGGGGAGCCAGACATGGAGTGGCACTATGCCTGCCTTGACTCCGAACCCCGCTATCATGCAGCCCAGAGCGGCAATCTGCAAGGGGCCTGCCAGCAACGCGGCCTCCGCGAAGAGGCCGAAGCTGAGGGTGCCCGTGTGGTTGAGATAGAGCAGTATGCCCATCAGCAGGCTCAGTCCGCCAGCTATCGCCATGTAGAGGTACTTCGTCGCAGCCTTTCTCGCCTCATCCGCCTCGGAATGGACCACCAGGAAATAGGCTGCGAGACCCATAATCTCGAAGAAGACAAACAAACTGAGGAAGTCCCGAACCATGAATACTCCCAGGATGGCCGCCTCGGTTATCATGAGGGTCGCGAAGAAGCGGGTGCGTCTGTGCTCGTGGCTCATGTAGGCATAAGAGTGGGCCATCGCTGCCACCCAGAGCAAAGCGGCTATCAAGGAGAAGAACGCCCCCATCGGATCCACCGCAAGAGTCAGGGAGTAGACATCCGTCATCCTCATGATGCCGAGGTGAGTGACGAAGATGACACCTCTTAGCACCGATGTGCTCATTATGACAACAACGGCAAACGTCGCAATCGTTGCCAGAAGAGCTATGGAGTTTCTGAGTCTCTCGCTATGCCTCCCTGTGGCCACAACAAGCACGGCTGCAATCGCAGGAATCATGATAGCAGCCAGAGGAAGGAAAGATGCTGTCGTGGTCTCCATTTCCCCAGTATACGGTGCCATTATCTCGTGCCTTAGCGGAAGAGCCCGCTGACCACCATACTAACCAGCGAGTGGGGAAAGCCAGGCAGTGTGACAAAGATGCCTGCCAGGATCACAAGCGCAGCCAGTACCAGCGTTGGCCATAACATGGTTCCGTTGACCTCGCCCCTGAGTCGTAGTGTCTGATGCTCGTTGTCCGAATCCGGCCTATTGAAGAACGATGTGTATATGATAGGAAGATAGTAGACCGCACTCAAGAGCGCACTGATAAGCAGCACAACTATGAACATCGGCCGGTCAACTTGAAGGGCTCCACTGCCCAGAAGCCATTTGGATATGAACCCTACGGTCAGAGGTGTGCCCATCATGGCCAGAGCGCATATAGAGAAACAGATCATCGTGATGGGGATCTTGTACCCTATGCCGCCCATTTCACTGATGCTTGTCTTCCCCGTCTTCTTCAGGATTATGCCGCTGCACATGAACAAACAACCCTTCATCAGGGCATGGTGTGCGAGGTGCATTATCCCGCCAAGAAGGCCGTGGTAACTGGCTAGGGCGATGCCGAGAAGTATGTACGAGACCTGGCCGACACTGGAGTACGCTAGACGTCTCTTCAGATTGTCCTGGGCAAGTGCCCGTATCGACCCAAGAATGATCGTAATGCTTGCGAAAACGGCTACGTATATCCAGAGGTTAAGGGCATGAAACTGCTCCAACCCATAGACGTTAAGAACAACTCTGATTATGCCGAAAGCCCCCGCTTTCAGGATCACGCCAGAGAGGAGTGCGCTGGCCGGCGCGGGCGCCGCCGGGTGTGCGTCCGGCACCCATCCCTCCAGGGGTACGATGGCGGCCTTCACTCCGAAACCGGCGAAGTAGGCTAGAAAGATGACGGTAAGGACAGCCTTTGATGCGGCCTCCAGACCGATAGCACCCGGAGATACGACGCTGAGGTCTCCCCCGCCCCAGAAGTAGTGTAGCAGGATGGCGAACAGGATGACCGCACCAGCAGGTATGGCGTACTTAAGGTACTTGATACCTGCACGCCGGGCGCTGTCAGTGCCTTCGTGGATGATTAAGGGAAATGCGGCCAGAGTCATCAACTCGTAGAAGATGAAGTAGGTGAACATGTTCTGGGAGAAGGCACACCCGATAAGGAAAGAGCTGCAGAGCGCCAGGAAACTGAAGTAACGGTCATCATTGTGTTTGATGTAGCCGAGTGAGTATACGGTTGCCAGCAACCAGAGAAAAGCCAGTGCCAGTCCATAGTAGTAGCCAAGAGCGTCTACGGTCAGGTGAATGCTGACACCCTCGACTATTGGTATCAGTTCGATACCGTATACCTTGCTGTCGAGGATGCCGGGAAGAAGTGAGAGCACCATTATGAAGGTGGCAAGGCTCCCCGCAACATGCACACCCCGTTTGAGTCCCATGCGGTAGCGCGGTATGATCAGTACGCCCAACAGCGAGATGAGCGGCAGCAGAACTGCTATAAGCGGTTGCACTGAATGTATCTCGTTACTCATACGCTCCTCATTTTCAGGGGCCTAACAGCAGAACCTGCGCCGCGTCTCTGAGGGATGGCAGTATCCACGATGAGGCAATGCCCAGGGCCAGAGACGCTACCGCCAGAAGAAGGGTAGCTCCCACCATCGAAGGAGACGCTTCTCCTGATACATCCTGCCATGCTTCATCGGATGGCGGCAGAAAGAACATGTAGTAGACCACCCGAAAGCAGTAGATCGCTGCCATGACGCTTCCGGCAATCACCACGGCTCCCAGGAGTGCGTGCCCTGTGTTCAGGCTCCCTGATACCAGGTACCACTTTGCGACAAAGCCGGCTGTCGGAGGTATGCCCACTATGGATAGGGAGGCCAGGGCAAAGGCTGCACAGGTGAGGGGCATCTTCCGGTATGCCCCCTTGAGGTCTTCGATCTTCTGGTAACCCGACCGCGATATTATGGAACCGGCGCAGAGGAAGAAGCAGACCTTGGCCACTCCGTGCCCCATTATGTGGTATACGCCGCCCACAAGCGCAGTTACATCGGCAAGGCCAAATCCCAGGGTTATGTAACCCAGGTTCATAATCGTGCTGTAGGCGATCATGAGTTTCAGATCACTCTGCCTGATGGCCATGATCGCTCCATATATGATGGCAACCCCCGCCGTCCACGCCAGGACGCTGGTGGCCCAACCCAAAGGAGACGGAAAGTATGAATCATATACTGAGTAGGTGACACGTATCATACCCACTATGCCCATCTTGACGATCAGACCCGATAGCAGAGCGCTCACAGGCGAAGGCGCCTTGCTGTGGGCATCAGGAAGCCACACGTGCAAAGGGAATATAGCCGCCTTGACTGCAAACCCTACGAGCAGAAGAACATAGGAAATCGTAACAACCTGATCGTAACCCGACGTAGACAGCCTCTCGCTGAGGTCAGCCATGTTCAGAGTACCCGTTACGGAATACAGAAGGCCGATCCCCAGAAGCACCAGCATTGCCGCAGGCACCGCCATTAGCATGTACTTGATAGCAGCCCTGATGGGCAGTCGGGTTCCCGGTATCGCTACCAGCGCGTACGAACATATAGCCATCAACTCAAAGAAGACGAACATGTTGAACACGTCACCGGTAGCGACGAAGCCGAGCATAGAAGCGCAGATGACCAGAAGAAGGGAGTAGTACACAGGTCTCTTCTCCTCCTGCATCTCCTCAGCATAGAAGAAGAAGGTCTTCCCATCCTTGGGTGAATCGGGCGCGATGTACTTCCTCGAGTATACGGCCACGATCAGACAGATCGCTGATATCAAAACCATCATGAGCGCTCCCAGGAAGTCGATTCTGAGCTCGATTCCGAAGGGCGGCTCCCACGAGCCGAGATGATAGCTGAGATAACGCGACGCCCTGACCTGTGGAACAAGCAGGGCGCTCAAGACAAGAGAGCAAGCCATCACCAGCGCAGTCAGAGGCATGCCCCAGTTCTTCTTCCATAGGGAGATAATTGGTACCAGCACTGCTGCGAAGAGCGGCGTTACTATGGCATAGATGGCGAAATGCTGGGACAACTCCACGTTATCGCTCGTCTTCCTTTACCTCGTCCATGTCCACCGTTCCGTGATGCTCGTGGAACTTGAGAGTCAGTGAGAGGAATAGGGCGGTAGTGCTTACCGCGATCACGATGGCTGTCAATATCATGGCCTGAGGCAGCGGGTTAACCATCGGTGTGGCAGGGGCTCCAGGGATAACTATCGGGGCTGTCCCTTCATCCAGGTAGCCGACCGATACCAGGAAGAAGAACACCGAAACCTGCATGATCATGAGGCCGATTATCTTCTTAATCAGGTTGCTGCGGATGATGACCGTGTAGAACCCGATGCAGAACAGGATCATAGCTACCGCGTAGTTGATGTTCTCAACGAGCATGCTCCAGACCATGCGTGTCCTCCTCCCTCAGAAGTGCAAAGAGAATCGACGTGCAAATCACTCCCACCTTTATCCCTATACCGAACTGCACAACGAGCAGCATCACTGTTCTCAGGGTCGACTGACTATCCGGAGCAAGGGTCGGCAGCAGATAAGTGAGAAAACTGGCTCCGC
>JBLRXG010000070.1:0-6164 GCA_047920855.1 Dehalococcoidia bacterium
GTTGGGGCGAGGAAGAATGCAGTTAGAGGTCTTGGAGCCCTTGCACCCAGCGAACTCAGCTTCAGAACTCAGAACTGGTGAGTACCTGGGAGGTGTGATTGCTTTGCCACAGAGGGTCTGTGCCATAGCTCACCTCCCGCCTTTGGGAGTGTGAGTTATGGCGAACTCGAGGAAGGTCTCAACCTTTGGGTGCGGGAAAGATATGATTGGTGGGCCATTGTGGATTCGAACCACAGACCCCGGTCTTATCAGGACCGTGCTCTAACCAACTGAGCTAATGGCCCAAGGCACTGCAAATATACCTATTGTATGATGTGACTGTCAAGTTGTTGGGACTACTGGCGGGGATACTCGGGCAACCAGTGCAGCACAGGACGCACGGAGCGTCGAGAAGATGAAGACTGCCCCCGACGGTTAGCCAAGGAATGTCAACAGGATGCCTGCGATCACTGCAGACCCTATGACGCCCGCTACGTTCGGCCCCATGGCATGCATGAGGAGGAAGTTCCGGGGGTTGTTCTGCTGTCCGACCTGCTGAACTACACGTGCTGCCATAGGAACCGCGGACACTCCGGCTGCCCCCACGATGGGGTTGAAGGGCTCCTTGCTGATAACTCTCATCAGCTTTCCCATGAGCACTCCGCCCGCCGTTCCGCCGGCAAAGGCGACAAGGCCCAGAGCCAACACCATGAGCGTCTCCGGGCGCAGGACTATATCAGCCGACATGCGCGCCCCAACACACAGCATCAGGATGATAGTGGTCAGGTTGATGAGGGCATCCTGTGCGGTTTCAGATAGTCTGTCGACAACGCCGCTCACCCTGAGCAGATTGCCGAACATGAACATACCTACCAGCGGAGCGCTGCGTGGTATGAGCAATACGACAAGAATGAGGCAGATGATGGGGAATAGAAGCTCTTCTCTCCTCGATACCTCCCTAACCTGCGGCCTCATATAAGTCTGTCTCTCCTTCTGCGACGTCAGCGCTCTGATTATGGGAGGCTGGATAAGAGGCACCAGTGACATGTAGGAATAGGCTGTCACGGCGGTTACACCCATGAGATCGGGGGCTAGCTTCGAGGTCACGAATATGGTGGTAGGCCCGTCAGCACCCCCAATGATAGCGATGGAGGCTGCCTCCTTCAGGCCGAAGTCAGCCAGGCCCAGGTGTCCCAGCAGCAAAGCCCCCAGAAATGCGATGACTATGCCAACTTGCGCTGCCGCCCCGAGCAAGAAGAGCTTGGGGTTGGCTATGAGAGGGGAAAAGTCCGTCATGGCGCCCAGACCTATGAAGATCAGTATGGGCAGAATCGTGTACCTTACGAGCCCGTACTCAATGAACACGCCAAGGAAGCCGGCTGCGCCAGTCTCTCCGGGTACGTCACTGGGGTATACGACAAGGCCTGTACCGGGCAGATTGGCCAGGATCGCCCCTACGCCTACGGGAAGCAGCACATACGGCTCCCACTTCTTGGTGATGGCGAGGAATATGAAGGTGAGTCCAACGCAGATCAGAACGATGTTCCCGCCAGTGAGATCACTGAACCCTGTTCCCAGAGAATCAAGCATCTGTCACCGCCGTATTATCCTCTCTCCCCTTGCCTGCGCCTTCTCTCGATTCTGCGAAGAACCACTCCCATCAGCCATGTTGCAGCGAACAGCAATACGAGAACACTAGCTACCATGCCGAGTCCGACCCCAGCTATTGTTGCTGCCTCTCCCCAATCGATCACCTGCAAGTCCTACTCCTGTGTCGAAGAGTGTCTGTCTACGCTAGCGATTCCTCTCTTTCTAGTTCGCGCCACAGACGGGTCACGGTACGCCTGACGACCTCGTGACTGAATCCCCGATAACCAAGATAGCCGGAGAGACGTCGATGGAACTCGCGGAACTCAAGACTGCCCAGGGATGGCATGCGGTCGGATCCCAGCTTGTAGGCGATGGCATCGTCGTCTATGTCCATGGTTACCTGATCGACGATGTCTGCAGACACCTTCTTGTCTCTCAGTTCCTTCTGTATCAGTCTCTTGCTCTTTGGCCTGAAGGAGATGCGGTTGTCCTTCCAGAACTTGGCGAAGGCGACATCGTCAGTCAGTTCCTGCTCTCTCAGCCTGATGAGCGTTTTCTTCACCAGTTCATCGTCAAAGCCGCGACGCCGCAAGAAAAGCCTGATCTCTGCTTCGCTGCGTGGGCGATAACTGAGGTAACGGTAGGCTGCGTTGAGCGAATCCTGAAAGGAACTACTCTGCACCAACTGGCCTCTTACTTAGCTGTATCAGTTTTCCTGAGCTGATCCCTCGGAGACTCCTTCAAGAGCGATCGCGGGAACGGCAGACGAGGCACGTATCGCCTCCTCGAGTTGCTTCAAGATGTCGGGATGTTGCCTCAGGAAGTCCTTGGCATTCTCCCTGCCCTGCCCGAGTCTCGTATCACCGTAGGTGAAAAAGGCGCCGGACTTCTTCAGCGCTCCAGTCGCCACACCGAGATCGACGAGGTTCCCTTCCTTGCTTATCCCGTGGTTGAACATGATATCGAATTCAGCGCTGCGAAAGGGAGCGGCAACCTTGTTCTTGACTACTCTGGCCCTGACCCTCGTGCCTATTATCTCAGTGCCCTGCTTGATGGTATCACCGCGTCGCAGGTCTATCCTCACAGAACTGTAGAACTTGAGAGCTCTGCCCCCCGGTGTCACCTCTGGATTGCCGAAGATGATGCCCACCTTCTCCCTCAACTGGTTGATGAACACGAGCGCCACATTCGACTTACTGATGGCAGCACTCAGTTTTCTCAACGCCTGTGACATCAGCCGTGCTTGCAGACCGACGTGGGCGTCGCCCATCTCGCCCTCGATCTCAGCTCTGGGCACCAGGGCTGCCACACTATCGATAATCACCACATCTACGGCGCTGCTTCTCACCAACCTTTCGGTGATCTCCAGCGCCTGTTCACCGGTGTCAGGCTGCGATATCAGGAGATCGGCCAGCTTCACGCCGCAGTTAGCGGCGTAACCGGGGTCGAACGCGTGCTCGGCATCGATGTATGCCGCGATACCACCAGCCCTCTGAGTCTCAGCTATTATGTGCTGAGCCACAGTGGTCTTTCCAGAGGCCTCGGAGCCGAATATCTCCGTGACTCTTCCTCTAGGGATCCCCCCTATTCCAAGGGCGAGATCAAGGGCAAGTGCTCCCGTAGGAATGGCATCCACTGCCACCCTGGCAGTTCCCTCCCCCAGCCTCATGATGGAACCCTTGCCGTAGTGCCTCTCGATCTGTTCGATGGCCAGCTCTACTGCCTTCTCTTTCTCGGTAGCCATCTCGTGAGTACTATAGCACAGGGGTATAGCGTCGTCAACGAGAGAATGCCGCCCGGCGCGCACGTCTGCGCCGTCTATCTCAGTGAAGTGGGGTCTGAGGGAGATCAGCCCGAAGGAGTGGCAACCACGAAGGGGCATGCTGGTCAGAGACAACTACTCATGATCCAGAATCTCCTCGAGTGTCTTCGCCTCCTCAATACGATATGGGCCCACTCTGGTGCGACGCACCTCGGCCACGGTAGCGCCGACTCCGAGCTTCTGGCCGATATCATGGGCAAGGCTTCTCACGTAGAAGCCTGAGGAGACCTCGCAGGTCAGTACGACATCTGGATACCGGAACTCCTTCAGACCCAGTGAGTGAACCGTCACCTTGCTGGGGGGTATCTCTACAGTAAGCCCCTTTCTGGCCAACTCGTAGGCCTTGCGTCCGTCTATCTTCTTCGCCGAGAACGGAGGGGCAGTCTGCCATATCTCGCCGTGGAAGCTCTGCAGTACCGCCTCTAGTTCCTCCCGAGTCACTACCTGGCTGCTCTTGGAGAGGACCTCTCCTTCGAGATCGTATGTGTCGGTTCTGATGCCAAGCACGACCTT
The DNA here is from genome assembly GCA_047920855.1 of Dehalococcoidia bacterium. Classification (GTDB taxonomy): domain Bacteria; phylum Chloroflexota; class Dehalococcoidia; order GIF9; family AB-539-J10; genus RBG-13-51-36. The sequence goes on from JBLRXG010000070.1 coordinate 3,905, forward strand.
GACCTCATAGGCCTTGTCCAGCTTGAGGAAGAGTGAGGCGCTCTTAGTGCGCTTGCCCGTGAGAACGACCAGCAACCCCGTAGCCAACGGGTCCAGAGTTCCAGTGTGACCCACCTTGACTCTGAGCTTTCTCCTTATGTGTGCTACTACCCTGGCCGAGGTAATACCCTTCGGTTTGTCCACGAGCAGCATCCTATCCATTCGGTAAGTATAACGCAAAGGAGCAAGCTTATCACCCGACGGCCCTGCTCCGCCCGATGGTCGAGATCCGTCGGATTTCGGTTGACAGCGCTATGGGCCGCTTGTATACTTAAAACTCAGACAGTGTGCGGGGGTCTCCGCGTTTCATCCTCCGTGGTGTCCGGGCAGGATGCGGTGGGTTCGATTTCCGTCACCTGCCGAGTGTTGATTGACTGGTAAGAGCAGAGGACTCGGGCAATGAGGATAAAGCTCGATAATAAGCAGTTAAAGGGCCTATCACGTCGCCTGCCCTTCGAGGTGATAGTGGAAGACCCCAGGGATGTAAAGGGGCTGCTGGAGATACTGGGACACAATATGCCCTGGGATGATATGGGGCTCAGCAAGTTCGGCGACCCGCTCAGAAAGCCGGCGAGGGTGACCTTTTCGGTGGATGCGGTCGACGGAGGGTTTGTCTGCGACATTCACCCGGCCTTCGCCTGCTACATATCGAGTCTGCTGACGGATGACCAGAAGTAGACCTTGTACTTCACGAGAGCCGTGGGCCGTTAGCTCAGCTGGTAGAGCACCTGACTTTTAATCAGGGTGTCACAGGTTCGAATCCTGTACGGCCTACCAATGACACAACAGCCCCCTGTTTCGCAGGGGGCTCTGCTTATCTGGCATAGCGGGTATCAGGATTTGACCTTTGTTGTGACTGGCTATAGAATGGATTCGGGTGAGCAAACCGGGTGACCGCCTTGGACCTATGCGCCAGGGAGGAAAGTCCGAGCTCCACCGAGCAGGGTGCTGGGTAACGCCCAGGAGGGGTGACCCTACGGAAAGTGCCACAGAAACATACCGCCGGCGTCTGGCTCTGCCAGCGCCGGTAAGGGTGAAATGGTGAGGTAAGAGCTCACCAGCAGCCGGGAGACCGGCTGGCTGGGCAAACCCCACCCGGAGCAAGACCGAATAAGTGGGCCTGGCTGCTCCGGAGCCGCGAGGCTCCGGCGTGAGCCTAAGGTGCTCGGCCGAGGCCCTCGGGTTGGTCGCTTGACCCTGATGGCAACATCAGGGCTAGATGGATGGTCACCACCCCGAGATGATCGGGGTACAGAACTCGGCTTACAGGTTTGCTCATCCATTATTTATTTCCCGTCTATGAGTGGCAAAGGACAGAGATGAGGTCTCAGCCTTGACCGGGGTATCACGCAAGGTGCTGCAGGGGAGCGAACACCATTCCAGCACCGATAGGCAGGCTTGTTAAGCGGGAGTTCCAGGCGTAGAATGCCGAGGTCGTGGACGATATACCCCCCAAGCTTCGTGATTTTGTACTCTTTTGTGCGCAGAGGCGAAGCTCCCAGTGGCCAGCCATCTACGATGAGATGACCAGAGTAGCCGGTGGGAAGCTCTTCGAGGGGCTGGGCTATGAAGAGTTGAGGGAGATGGGGTTGTCGTTTTCGATCTCCAGTGCAGATAGGACCATGCGGCTGGTAAGGCAAGTCACGTCCGGGAACGATCGCTGAGAGAGGCTCCTGTCCTTCTCCTACCCATGTGATCATAGGTTCAGGTTGTTCGGAAGAGGGTAATCATTCGTATAGGTGTGCTAGCTGACACTCATGTCAATCAGCTCCAGGACATGCCGGCGAAGATCGTCGAGGCCATATCAACGGTAGACCTGATAATGCACGCAGGGGATTTCACGGATGTCCGATTACTCACCGGGCTGAAGCAGTTGAAAGATGTGAGAGCTGTTCAGGGTAACATGGACTCGATGCAGCTAAGAACCATACTTCCGATGAGGGACATAGTTGAGGTCCAGGGCAAAAGGATCGGTATAACCCATGGCTCGGGCGCTTCACCGGGAATAGATGAGAGGATAAGGAAGGAATTCGATGGCGATCGGGTGGATGTGATCGTCTATGGACACTCTCATCGAGCCCAGAATGAGGTCATCGATGGCGTTCTCTTCTTCAACCCGGGAACGGCGACAGAGTCTTTCGGTATCCTTACTGTTGATGATGGAGTGGTGAAGGGTGAGATCGTGGGCTCACGCCAGTAGGCGTACGGTCTACCGTCTCAT
>JBLRXG010000071.1:0-6043 GCA_047920855.1 Dehalococcoidia bacterium
CGACGTTCGAGACGGCGTAGGGCCGAGTAGAGGGTGCTTGCAGTCAGGTCAAAATAGCCTTCGCTCCTTCTTTCCAGTTCCCTTGCGATCTCATAGCCGTGGACAGGCAGATCGGCGATGATGAAGAGCAGCAGGGGCTCCACGATACCGCGCATCAGTTGCCCGACGTAATACTGGCTCATGACACATTGAGTATATCATTTTTGAAAGAAATAGGCACGATAGCCGGAGCGGGCCGCGGAAATATTCCCTCCCTCCGCCATCACCGCAATTGCCGGTGATCACAGCGTCCCGGAAAGACAGACGCCATGGACAACCCCCCGGCCAGACTCAGGCCTGAACCGCACCGCAATCCCCCGCCTCCCCTCTGAGCGTCTCCACGGCATGAGGCAGAGCTGGCAGTATCACCTCCAGGCATTCGCGGACTGCCTTTGGGCTTCCCGGCAGGTTGATGATCAGACATCTCCCTCTTGTGCCGACAACGGCTCGACTGAGCATGGCCATCGGTGTCTTCTTCAGGCTTTCCGACCTCATGGCCTCGGCAAAGCCAGGTACGAGTTTATCGACCACCGCGAGGGTCGCCTCGGGGGTGACATCTCTCGGAGTAAGACCGGTCCCGCCTGTGGTCAGGATCACATCGGCAGCGTCCTTGTCTGCCCACCTGACCAGCCTTTCTGCAATAAGCTCCCTGTCATCGGAGACGATGTCGTAATCGATTATGCTGTAATCTGCGCCGGATAGCGATTCGCGAATGGCTATGCCGCTCAAGTCTTCGCGCTCTCCTCTCGCCCCTTTGTCGCTAACGGTCAGTATGCCTACCTTGATCATGGTTAGTCCACACCCTTCTGTTCTGTGGGTGAATCGGAGCAGACGGCCTCGGGCGAGGGCCGCAAGAACTCCCGCTCTATGAAATCCGTTATTCCCTGAGTATCGCCCGGAGCAAGGATGGGAACGCCGATGTCCAGCGGCCGGTCGGTGATGATGGCCGAAAGCTCCTCGCGTGAACACACCAGTTCATCGCCGAAATCCTCCCTGAGCACTTCGATCTTGGGCAGCTTGCTCTTCTTGAATCCCTCGGCGAGTACGATGTCGAAGTCGGGCCCGATGATACGCATGATCTCCTCGATCCCGGGTTCGTGCTCCACGCTCTTGATGAAGGCGAGCTTGCCTGGTGAGATCACAAGGACCGCATCGCTGCCCGCCCGCGTAAACCTCCAGCTGTCTTTGCCCGGATAGTCCACCTCCATACCGCCGCGACTGTGTTTGAGTGCAGCCACCCTGTAGCCTCTACCCTTGAACTCCACTATTAGCCGTTCCATGAGCAAGGTCTTGCCGGATTGGGATTTGCCCACTATGGAGACAATAGGTACCGTCGTCACCCGTGCTTACTCCTGTCTCCAATCGAGCATCTGGACATCGACGGTATCTCCGGCCCTCACCAGTTTCTTGCTCTCGGGTATGATGGCCAGTCCGTTTGCCCTTGCCATCGAGGTGAGAATACCCGAACCCTGGGGACCGGTCAACGAGGCATGGTATTTGCCATCACGCTTGCTAACTATCACTCTCACGAACACGCGCCTGCCGTCTCTGTTAGGGACATCGCTGTCGATCGTGGCGCGGACCGTCGGCTTTGCCAGATTCGTGTACCCCATCATCTTGAGTATCGCAGGCCGGGCAAACTGCTCGAAAGTGATCATTGAGCTCACCGGATTGCCCGGTAATCCCAGGTGAGGCACTGTCTTTTCGCCGCAACCTTCGTCCTTCTTCAGGGTGCCGAAGGCAAGCGGTTTTCCCGGCTTCATACATACCGTCCAGAAGCCGATCTCTCCACGCTCGGCCAGGACATCTTTCACCATGTCGTAATCGCCCTTGGACACGCCTCCAGAGGTGATGAGCATGTCGGCATCCATACCGCGGTCGATCTTCTCGTTCAATGACTGAACAGTGTCGCGCCCTATGCCCAGGATCCTCGGGATACCTCCGTAGCGGGAAACTTCTGCTGCAATGGTATAGGTATTGCTGTCATATATCTTGCCCGGCGATAGCGGTTGATCAACGCCTGTGAGTTCGTCTCCGGTTGCCAGGATAGCAACGACCGGACGGCGGATCACGAGTGCCGTGGCTCGCCCCAAAGAGGCCAGAAGCCCTATCTCCTGGGGACGCAGTAGCGTCGCCCCGGTGAGAACCATACCTCCGCTCGTAATGTCCTCGCCTCTGCGCCGAACGTTCAGCCCTTCTTCCGCCTCACACAGTATCCCTATCTGTGACAGCTCACCCTTCGCTGACCTCCGGCCGCCCTCATCCGTATCTTCAAACCGGACTACAGTATCGGCACCACAGGGTACAGGCGCTCCAGTCATGATCCGTATGGCTGTGCCAGGAGTAACCTCGGTTTCGGCTGCAGAACCGGCAGCAACCTCTCCGATGACACGGAGATACCTGGGGGAGGATTCAGTAGCTCCCCGAATATCCGCAGCGCGCACTGCGTAACCATCCATGGCTGAGTTATCCAGGGGAGGGACATCGATAGTGGAGTGGACATCCTCGGCCAGAACCTGTCCCAGGCACTCCAGAATAGGCTTCTGCTCGGGCTGAAGGATCACGAAATGGCTCAGGATCTTCTCGAGGGCCTCATCAACAGAGATCATGCGCTATTCTCCCGAAGTCGTATTATAGATTATCCGGTCTGTAGACACCAAGCTCGGTGCATTCTTCATGTGCTACGCTGTTTGACAATCGCTGGCTTTCACTCTATATTTAGGAAGAGGCCCCCGGTGATTTGGGGCACCATCAGACTGAGGATAAGGAGAGATAATGCGAGAGAAGGTAGAAGCAGCCCTTGCGAAGGTGAGACCGGCACTGGCGGCCGATGGAGGAGATGTGCAACTCGTAGACGTCAAGGAGGGGGTGGTGACGGTGCGGCTGACAGGAGCCTGTAGCGGATGCCCGATGGCCAGTATGACACTCAAGGGAGGCATCGAGCGAGTTTTGAAGGAACAGGTGCCGGAGGTCAAGGAGGTGGTTGCAGTCTGACGCGCCAGCCGGATTCCGGAAGGCGATGAAGAGCTGCCAGGCAGGAGGGACATGTCCCGGGGGTGCTTTGTCTGTCATTCTTGCGGTATCCGCGTGATACAGGCTGCCGAGCAGTTGCCGTGCGAGCTTCTTAGCGGCTGGATCATGGTCTCTCAGTGGATAGCGCCGGGAGAGGTCGAACATTATAGTTTCTGCTGCTTCACGTGTCTGAAGACGTGGACGGATAGCCAGGCACCTGAAGTTCCCGACGTGTTCCTCAGGGCCTTCGATAAGGAATAGGCTGGATACAAATGCCAATATACGAGTACTGCTGTCCTCAGTGTGGCCTCAAGTTCGAACTTCTTCGCCAGCAGAGTCAGTCCAATGACGCGGTCTCTTGCACCCGCTGTGGCAATAGCGCAGGGCGGATCTTCTCCTCTTTTGCGTCGTTCTCAAAGAGCAGCGATGGGTCATCCGTGCCCATATCTGGAAGCGCGTCCTGCGGGACATGCTCTGCCGCAAGCTGCGACACATGCCACGCGTGATTCCATAGCTCGGCTGTTATCGTCGACAGACTCGTGTGCTGCTGAAGCGGAAATCCAATGTGTGATACCGAAGATAGCCATGTCTTGGCGCGCATGAGTCAAGCGATCCTCTAGCCGCGCCACCGCCCTGTGTTTACATGTTGGTCTGTTATCGCTAAAATAGACAGAGTCCGGGGCGGTTAGCTCAGCGGTTAGAGCGCTTGCTTCACACGCAAGAGGTCACTGGTTCAAATCCAGTACTGCCCACCATGGAGTGGCGAGAAGGAAATCGATAGATGAACGGAGATCGAGGAGGCTTGCTGAGCGCCGGCGGGGTTCTGACTATAATAGTCGGAGCATTGGAGATCATCGCCGGGGGACTGGTGGTAGCCCTTACGACGCTGGGTTGCTGTCCACTGGCACTGCCGTATTGTGCATCGCCTCCCGGCCTTGAGACTGCGTTAAGCCCGGAGGTGGGATCCCTGGGCTGTTGTGCTGTCACCCCGCTATGCATGACCATTGTGGGGGTGATACTTGTCGTCCTGGGCATAATCGCGATAGCAGGAGGCGTGTCGGCGCTTAGAAGGAAGAGCTTCGGCCTGGCCCTGGCAGGGGCCATCTGCACGCTTCCGTCGGTTATCTTTGGGGTTCTGGCTGTGATATTCGTCTCCCTGGGAAGGGAGGAGTTCGAGGCCGGTTACTAGACGCCGAAGTGGCGGAATGGCAGACGCGCTACGTTCAGGGCGTAGTGCCCTTAAGGGCGTGAGGGTTCAAATCCCTCCTTCGGCACCATCCTTGTGAGGCCTGCATGCGCCTGTAGCTCAGCTGGATAGAGCGCAGCCCTGCGGAGGCTGAGGTCGTGGGTTCAAATCCCACCAGGCGTACCATGGGCGGTTAGCTCAGCGGTAAGAGCGCCTGTCTTACACACAGGAGGTCACTGGTTCAAATCCAGTACTGCCCACCATTACGAGTGGTAGAGGTTTTCAGACCTCATGATTGTTGTAGAACACAAGGCGGGCTGGATCAAGGTTAATGTCAGGCGGGCCTCCCCACCGGGTCATGAACGGGACTGCTATCCTTGCCCAGCGGGCCGGGGGTTATCCGGCGGAGATTCCTGTGATAGAGGTTAGCTATGCAGGAAAATGCCATGCTCCCTGGGACTTCTGAAGACACGTATCCTCACAGGTCTCTTCCATCATGCAGGTATTACCTTCGCAGGACGGATCACTATTGCATTCAAACTCCGGACAGAATGAAGCATGTTCACACTGTACTCCGGCGCAGAGTGCGGATTCTCCGAAACAAATAAGGTAACGCATGAAGCCGCACGGAGGTTGAAAATCGGTGCAGCAATCTGCCGGGTAATCTTGACATGTGCCGGTACATGCGGGATTCCCCGCGTGACAGCAGACCGCGCGCTGAATCTCCGCGCAGATATCATAATGGGGGATGTTTGTCCTGAATTCTAGACCGAGATCCAGTACGCCGGACGCAATTGACTGCCTGAACCCTTCCATCAGTGCGATCGCAGCAGTCAACTCACAATGCCTCTTTTCCATGTAGGTTCTGGCACACTCCGACTGTTTGAGGTCCATATTGACCAGTGCCAGCATTATCCTATTTAGCAGCAGTCCTTTCAGGTTGGTATGCCTGCGCAGTGTCTGCACCCGTGAGACAGCATCTTGCTCTGCAGGCGTGAGCGTCCTATCCAGGAGGACTCGCTTCTCGTCTTCTGAATACCCTCGTTTCAGGAGTTCGTTTTCATAAGCTGTTATCAATGATTGCTTCAATTGCCCAAGGGCACACTCGACAAGGCCGGCGGCTTCAGGGTTCTTCCTCATCTCCTCAGTGATGGCATTGGTGATAGCCTCGTCTACAGGTAGATTGTTGGTAACAATGCCTAGATAGACATTATGGAAGAAATCGTCCACCCCGTAATCCTGCGTTGCCGGCCCCCCCATGGAAGGACAGAATGCTCGAGCGTCAATGCCTCTTACACCGTCATAGAATACATTATCCCAGATGGTCGTCCGCGAAAACACAAGCTTCAATATCGGGAACTGTTCGTGGATAGCTACCATCTCGTCTTGCATGTCATCAATCTGGTTCTGTAACCTGTCGATGGCGTCCTCGAGGCAGTGCCTGCGCTGGCTGTAATCCGAGTTGTCAAGGGGATTTCTATACAGGCAGGCGCCTTCGGCATCGCAGTCGCAGTCGCAATTAGCACTCAGAGTCCTGGCTTCCTTGGTCTCGATTGTCTTGGTTGTGCCGTCTTCTTTGACTTCGACATTCACCTGAACATCCTCACTACTGACACTACACCCGTCACATTCGGAAATGAGCCTCTCGAGTTCATCCGACACCATTGTCTGATATTCGTCATCAAACGCAAGACCGAGCCACACCTCACTATAGTAAATACTCTGGTTAAGGAAATAATGTGTCACCGGGCACCTAAAATCCGCCACTTGTGGGCGGGTCAAATGCCGCCACTGGTAGGGAGTTAC
>JBLRXG010000072.1:0-6006 GCA_047920855.1 Dehalococcoidia bacterium
CGGTCGGCTTCTCACTGACATCGGTCATGATAGTGCAACGCTGTGTTTCTGTTAGCCTTCTCTAACATCGGGATTCTAATATAGATCGACGGGTTGTGTCAATATCAATGGAGGTGCAGGATCGTAGATGCTCCGAAGAATAGTTGACTGGTGACTCCAGAGGCAACGATTGACGCTTCGCTAACGCCAATTGGCCGCTGGCATTACTCTGTACGCTGTTACTCTGGGTTTTTCCTTCGAGAGCTCTTTCTCCGATCGGATCAGGTCTTGCGTTATCCTCGACTTGAGCCACGCTCTCCAGTTGTCAATGGACTGCCAGGTGCTTATCATTATGACAACGGTGGAGTCAACTTCGCTTACGAGATTCTCAGCGCTCACGAAACCGGGGTACTGCATTGCATGCGATCTGAGCTTCATCAGCGCGCCCTCTATGTCCTTGTAGTCAGCGACCTTATATCCGATTATGCCCTTGACCATCTTCGACTCCTTGTGTCAGTCGCCTGTAGCTGATCCCGCTTCTGTGTCTGCGATAATCGCTTACAACGCTGCCCGGAACCATTCTTCAGTCTAGCCCCCGACTGCACTGTTGTCAATGGCCTTATAGTACCGATGGGTCGGGTCGTGTTCTTGGGCTTCACGGATTGCAGGCCTGCTTCGTAATCGAGGGCAGGCGCGGTCAACCACGGATGCAGACCGCCTCCGGGATTCGTGATCTGCACTAGCCGGCCGAGAGCCTCTCCCTCACCTGCCGGGCAAGCTCCTCGCTATCTTCGTCTCCTGTGACGATTTCGATCTCCCCCGCCGATGACACTCCCAGCCCCAGTTCGGCAGCACGGGCGATCTGCTCCTGATCGAAGATCGCTCCGCGGCTGACCTCCGGCGTTGTCCCCAGGAGGCGAAGGAGGGCTACCCCCACGGCATCGATGGCCACCCGGTCGGCTGAAGACAGCATCACATCTGCGTTCACCCTGGTGCCGCGGGCAGGCCCGCCGTCGACGAAGGCCTCCACGCCGTCCATGACTACCAGGTCGGGCGAATAGGCGGTGTTTATCTCTGCGATCATCTTGCGCTGGTCAGGCGACGAGTGAAGCTCTTTCATATAGGAATGGCCTGCCAGCGGCACAAGGCCCACCGCGTTCTTCAGGGAAAGCGTGAAGTGCCCCCCGTAGGCATGTGTCTTAAGGCAGCAGGTCTGGACGATCGACTCCGCTTCGAGGTAGATGCGTGGAAACAGAAAGCCGTCACTCCAGTGACTGCCTTGTGGCACTATCTTGCTCCAATCATCGAGGCCGGTGTCCTCCAGGTTGATCACGTCAAACCCCAACTCCCGGGCCATTTCAAAGATGCCTTTCTTCTCCATAACGGTGCGCGTGCTGTCACCCGGCCCGCTTCGCTCGGCCAGTGTGATCTTCGTTGCACCCATCTGCTGGATGGTGAGAACGAGAGACCGCAGTGTGTCGTTGTGCGTCGAGCCCGGCGCCGGGTCGGCGGAGTTGAAATTCGGTTTCAGGACCACGCCCTTGCCTCTAACGGACTTCACATCCAGCAGGCCAACTGATCGTCTCACACCTTCCTGTCTGTCCTTTGTTCTTACCAGTGCCACTCTTGTCATGATGTCCTCCTCGGTCTCCAGTGAATCACGGAACACAGTATAACCGAGAATGACAGGTGAACCCAATCCCGGGGTTTCCTCCGGCAGCGAGTGGAAGCCCACGTGTTCATCGTCACCGCGTTGGATCAGCCATCCTGCGATGCGTGAGGCCCATGCGCTGTGATGCAGGTCAGTTCCCCACCGACAGGCGGGATGACTGGCAGGTGAAGCGGTCGTGCTGTAGAATGAACCCGCTCTGCAGTAGTTGATAAGAATCCTTGAGGAGGGCGGACATGAAGGCAAAGACAAACCCGGACAGAGACGGGCTCAGAATACTGATCGTGGGTGGCGTGGCAGGCGGAGCCTCTTGCGCGACACGGGCAAGAAGGCTATCGGAGAAGGCAGAGATAGTGATATTCGAACGTGGGCCTCACGTGTCGTTCGCCAACTGCGGCCTGCCGTACTATGTGGGCAATGTGATTATGGAAGAGGAAGAACTCGTCATGGCTACACCTGACCGCTTCAGACAGAGGTTCAACATCGACGTACGGACACTCAGCAACGTTCTGGCCATCGACAGGGAGCACCGCGAGATAGAGGTAGAGGACCTGCGGAGGTCGTCCAGGTATCGAGAGAAGTACGATGCGCTGGTGCTGGCTCCCGGCGCGATGCCCATACGTCCTCCACTCCCGGGCATCGATCTTCCTGGAGTATTCTCCCTGCGGACAATAGAGGACAGCGGTTCCATACGGGATTGGATCAGCCGCCATAAGACTAGGGCTGCGGTCATAGTTGGCGGCGGTTTCGTCGGACTGGAGATGGCCGAGAACCTGGTCCGACGCGGCGTTTCAGTGACCATCGTCGAGATGCAGAACCACGTCATGCCCGCCCTCGACTATGAGATGGCGGCACCGATCCACAAGCATCTGCATGCTCACGGCATTGCTCTTCACCTGCAGGACGCCGTGACCGAGTTCAGGCAAGAGGAGGGCAGTAGACTGATCGTCAACACCGCGTCGGGCAAGGTGTTCCCCGCCGACCTGGTCATACTGGCCATCGGCGTACGCCCGGACGCCGGACTGGCCAGGAGTGCAGGCCTTGAGATTGGGGAAAGGGGAGGCATCAGAGTCGACGAACATATGAGGACAGGTGATGAGCATATCTGGGCTGTGGGCGACGCGGTCGAAGTGAAGGATTTCATCACCGGCGAATGGACCAATCTTCCGCTGGGCGGACCCGCGAACCGTCAGGGGAGGATCGCTGCCGGCAACATTCTCGGTCGTGATCTGGTGTTCAGGGGCGTTCAGGGTACAGCGGTATGCGGGGTATTCGGCATGACGATCGCCTCGACAGGGCTCACGGAGAACACCCTGGCACGTCTGGCGAAATCAGGAAGGCCGCTGGACTATGAGAAGGTCTATCTGTACCCGGGGAATCACGTTGCCTACTATCCCGGATCACAGGAGATAATGATGAAGGTTGTCTTCTCCTCAAACGATGGCAGGCTGCTCGGGGCACAGGCGGTGGGGCTGGAGGGAGTGGACAAGCGGATAGACGTGATGGCGCTGGCCATTCAGAGTCGTGCTACAGTGTTCGACCTGGAAGAGGCGGAACTGTGTTATGCTCCACAGTACGGCGCCGCCAAGGATCCGGTCAACATTGCAGGGATGATCGCGGCGAACGCCCTCAGGGGCGATGCTCCGCTTGCCCATTGGGAGGGCCTCAAGGATACAGGTGCCATCGTTCTCGACGTTCGCACCGCAAAGGAGTATGCTTCCGGTCACCTGGACGGGGCGCTAAACATACCTCTGGATGAACTGCGCTCGAGAATGAACGAACTCCCGATCGACAAAGAGATATGGACGTATTGTCGCGTCGGACAGAGGTCGTATTACGCTGCGCGTATACTAAGATCGAATGGGTTCAAGGCAAGGAATATCTCGGGAGGAATACGTACTTATGAGTACCTATCGCAGTTCTGAACTGGGATTGGCGGGGAGCACGGGGCGGGCTGGGTGATGGACTTGGCGTCAGACGGGCAGAACGATCGGCTGGCGATGAAAGAGGAAGTAGGCGGTATTCGACAGCAAGGTGGCGCAAGGAGGAGCAGTAGATGATCAAGTTCAACGGGATAAACCATCTGGCTATGGCGACGGGAGATATTGATAGGACGATACGTTTCTGGAGGGATCTGCTGGGAATGAGGCTGGTTGCCGGGCTGGGACAACAGGGATACCGGCACTACTTCTTCCAGATCTCTGAGACTGACCTGATCGCCTTCTTCGAATGGACGGGAGTCAGAGCCGTGGCAGAGAAGGAGCACGGACGCCCGGTAAGCGGGCCCTTCATCTTCGATCATGTGTCATTCGGTGTTGAGGAGGAGGAAGACCTTTGGTCGCTGAAGGACAAGCTTGAGGTGGCTGGGTTTCCCGTCTCAGATGTGGTAGATCACGGGTTCATCCACTCGATCTATGCTCACGATCCCAATGGCATTCCTATAGAGTTCTCCCACAGTGTTCCTGGGGTGGACGTACGCAGACATCCCCAGATGAGGGACAGAGCTCCATCGTCAGTAGCGGCAGAGGGTGCCGAGCCGCGCAGCGGGATCTGGCCCGGGGTAACTAAGCATACTGAGGAATCGCGGCGGGTGGTCTATCCGGGCGCAGGAAGCGAACTCTTTCACGGCAAGAAAGATGCGTAGCGAAGGCGGCCGAACGCAGTGCGACCATGTCAGGGGATCTTCGCGCTGAGCCGGACCTTACCCAGCATCCTTCAGGTTGCTGAATGCCGCCGGTATCAGCTCGGTGATGGCGGGATGGATCTGCATGCTGCTCTGTATCTGGTCGATGCCGCCGCCCGATGTCATGGCATCGATCACCTCCTGTATCAAAATCGGTGCATACGGGCCGATGATGTGGAAGCCCAGTATCCTCTTGCTCCCGGCCTCCACGATCGCCTTGGCGAAGCCGTCCTTCTCGATCATCGCCTCGCCCTGGGCTACGTCCGAATACCGTGCCCTGCCCACCAGGACCTTGTGTGTCTTCCTGGCAGCCTCTTCGGTCAAGCCCACGGAGGCGATCTGTGGATGCGAGTAGACGGCATGGGGCGCGGCACTGTAGTCCATCTTCAGCTTCTTGCCTCCATGAAGGCCGTTATAGGCAGCCAGCGAGGCCTCTACGTTGGCGACGTGGGTGAACATCTGCTGGCCGTTGATGTCCCCCACTGCGAATATGTCCTTCTTCGTGGTCTCAAGGTATTCGTCGACCTTGATGAAGCCCCTCTGGTCAAGTTCCACGCCGGTATTGGCCGTGTCAAGCAGGTCGGCGTTCGACTTCCTTCCCACTGCGACCATGATCTTCTCAGCCGAGAAATCTCTCTTGCTGCCAGTCTTTCGATCACTCACCGTGACCGAAACTCCGCCTTTGTCCCCTCTTAGCTTCTGGGCCTGTACACCGGTGTGGATGCTCATGCGCTGGCTTAGCTGCCCCTTAAGCAGGTCTGCGATCTCCGGCTCCTCGGATAGGATGAGGCGGTCGGCCATCTCGAGCATGGTTACCTCGACTCCCATGGCGGCGAGGAAGTGTCCGAACTCAACCGCAATGTAACCCCCGCCGATGATGATGATGCTCTTCGGCTTCTCCTTCAAATGAAGCAAGCTCTCATTACTCAGGTAGTCGACATCCTCTAACCCCTCTATGGGAGGGATGAAGGGACGTGAGCCGGCTGCTATGAAGACCTTGTTGGCCTTGAGCGTCTGACCGCTGACCTCAATGGTGTGCCCGGCTGCGAAGCGCCCCGTGGCCTCGTAGTAATCAAGGTTCTTTGTCTCAGCAACACCGCGCTGCATGTGCTCCCGGTTCTCACGCACAGAATCCCTCATGCGCTCCATGATGAAGCCGAAGTCGACGTTCCTGAGCTCCGCCTCAATGCCCAGCTTTCGGGATTCCTCTATCTCGGTTATCCGGTCGGCGGCGAATATGAGCATCTTGGAGGGTATGCAGCCCGTGTTGGAGCATGTACCTCCCATTGGGCCCCTGTCAACCAGGGCGACCCTCAAGCCGAGGTGTAGGGCTTCGTCGACGATTGTCATACCGCACCCCGAACCTATAACGATTACATCATAATCCTTCATAACCTGGTCTCCTTCTATTCAGTTTCTCTGTTCACGAGGGTGAACAGCCCTGTCCATCGCATCCTGTGGCGTGATAACTCCCCAATGTTATCAGAAAAGCAGACCTTCTGTAACTCTTGTCGTAGCTGCAGTCTATCCTGTCCGCTATCATCTTTGGGGTGGTAGGCGAGGTGCCTGCTATGTAGCGGAGATGACCTCGGAAGGCCGGAGGGCAGACGGGATTGCGCGGCGGCCCGCAAAGCAGCCGGAGTCGTTCTGTGTGCCACAGGGTGGAGGAGGGGGG
>JBLRXG010000073.1:0-5999 GCA_047920855.1 Dehalococcoidia bacterium
TCCACCTCCGGCGTCATTATCAGCTCCTCCCAGTCCGCTAGCTGCCGGGCCGTATCCAGGAGCACTGGGGTCAGCCTTTCAGCGCACACATAGTCCAGACTCTCCCAGATCACCCTGACCACGTCTCCTATGGCTGCCCCATACTTCCTCCTCCTAAACCTGGGCCTCTTCGGTGCACGCTCCAGGCTCGGCATACCCATCAGCCGTATCAGGCTCTTACGATGTAACTCCGTGACCTCTCCCATTTCTGTCAGCAACTCACTCCGCTCCCTCCGCTTAGCCCTGGCATACCTCGGTGCCACCCGCTTCAGGTACCTCCTTCTCTCGTCTATAGTCATGCTCTCATCGCTCGGCATGGCCCTCCTCAGTAACATTTTCATCTGAGTGAACCATACCACCCTGGGTAACATTTTAGGTGAGTGAATACGGACACTTGACAATGCAAAGAGGCCTGGTATATAGTATCGGGCAATTGCACAGATGCTGGTGTTTGTCGATTGTCGGCGATGAAACAGACGATAGTGATCACGAAGTGCAACGGCGGAGTCATCTCCGCCTTTTCTTTTCTCAGCGAGCCAACCACCAGAAGGAGGCGGATAGTCAGACACTTCGCCTGATACCCGAGATAGAGGTACGAGCACGCGAACTGACTTATCTATACACGGGCTTGGAGCATAGGGCATCATGATTGTGCCGATACTGGTAAGGACACTGACGCGCGGAGCGGTATATGCCCTTCTGGCGTCCGGCATGACCCTTCTCTTCGGTGTCGCCCACATAGTAAACCTTGCCCACACCGCTTTCTTCATGGTGGCTTCATTCGGCGTGTTCTACCTCACAAGCACCCGTATCTCGCAGGTCGCTTTCGACGGACCGGGTTGGCCGGTACTTCCCTCCATAATCGTTACCATTGTCGCTGTTACGGGATTGGGTCTGCTTGTCTACCGCTTTCTCATCGACCGCGTACGGCAGCACCCGCAGGTCGTATTGCTGATAACCATAGCCCTGGCCATGGTCTTCCAGGAGATCATGGATTTCACCTTTGAAGGCCATGCCCGGAGGATTCGTGACGCCTTCATCCCCGGGAGCATAGAGATACTGGGAGAGTCTATAAGCTATGATCGGCTGCTGGTGGTGGGCGTGGCGGTGGCGGTCATGATCGGCCTCTGGCTGGTCCTGTCGAAAACTAAGCTGGGTGTTGCCATCCGGGCGACGGCCAACGACCCCGAGGTTGCCAACCTGATGGGCATAAGCGTCTCCCGAACCATGCTGATAACCATGGGCATAGGCACTGGCCTGGCCGCGCTGGCCGGGGTGTTGACGGCTCCGCTGTGGGTGTTCCATCCCCACGTATGGATGGGACCTCTGACGATGGTGCTGGCGATCGTGGTGCTCGGAGGGCTGGGGAGTATCAAGGGAAGCCTTATAGGTGCCTTCATAATAGCGCTTGTGGAGAATCTGGTCATCTTCCTGTTGCCGAATTATGGCTATCTGAGGATGGCGTTTGCCTTCCTGTTTATGATCATCGTGCTCTCCGTGAGACCGGGAGGTCTTTTCGGCACCATATTCGAAGAGGAGAGGTTGTAACGTGCTGAGACGACTGTTGGGCAACTTCCGCTGGGGCGTCTTGCCCGTCCCCGGCCGGATGCTGGCGGTGGTTTTCTTCATATTCCTCTTCATCATCCCCCTGATCACCGATAGCCGCGCCACCATGCATATGATGACCCTGGCCTGCGTATACGCCATCTTCGCCGTTAGCTGGGATTTGCTGTCCGGTTACACCGGCCAGGTGAACTTCGGCCACGCACTGTTTTTCGGTGTGGGCGCGTACGCGTCGGCACTGCTTTACACGAATCTCGGTTGGCCGCCGGCTGCAACCATACCGCTGGGCGCTCTGATCGCAGCGCTGGTCGGGGCCGGTACGTGCTTCCCCGCCTTGAGGCTGAGAGGTCCATACCTATCTCTTCTCACTCTGGCCTTTCCGTTGCTGCTGATGGAAATAATACGCAGCATCCCCGAGACAAGTCCGCTCTATGCCGGCGGCTACGTTGGTATTACCGGGCTCCCACGCTTCGGCGAGGCGGCCGTGGACAGGTATTACGTATGCCTGATCGTTATGTTGGTATCCGTTCTTATAATGTGGAAGCTCACCGATGCCGGCAGCAAGTATGTCCGCACCGGGCTGCTTTTCCATGCCATCCGCGAGGATGAGATCGCCGCGCGCGCCTCGGGCATCAACACGATAAGGTACAAGATACTCGCGTTCGCCATCGGCGGCTTCTTCGCCGGCGTCGCGGGTGGCCTCTATGCTCATCTTCTGACGGTTGCCGGTCCAGGCACCCTGGGCATTACCATGTCCTTCCAGGCCATTATATGGGTGATATTCGGTGGTATCGTCAGCATCTATGGAGCCGTGGTGGGGGTATTTGCTCTCTACCCGCTTGTCGAATTGCTGCGCGGGACCGTTGTACACGATTACCGTTTCATTATTATGTCCGGCATGGTCATATTGATACTGCTTTTCATGCCGGAAGGGATCGCTGTGAGGATACGGCACAAGATCGAGCGACAGTGCCCGCGCTGCAAGCTCACTAACGCAGCTCTGCGCAGCGAATGTCGGGCCTGTGGTGCGTCGCTTCGTTATGTTCCCGATAGCCAGGAGACTTAGCTTTGTTCGTATGCCGAGCCTGCCCGTTCCCGGGTCTCGGTCGCGAGTTTCATCGGTGACATCAGTGGTAGATGGCTCTCGTGTGGGCTCTGTGTTATAATCCGTCTGTGTACTTGAGAATAGTCAGGAGGTAAACGTTGATGACAGCCGATTCCAACAAGGCCGCGTACGAGGCCAGGCCGTGGGTGCAGTGGTATCAACCCGGTGTATCCCCGGATATCCAGGTGGATGAGAAATCCGTCGTGCAGAACTTCGACGAGACTGCCGAAAAGTGGAAGGACAAGACTGCGGTCATATTCTACGGCAGAAAGATGTCCTACAAAGAGTTAAAGGACCAGATCGACAGGTTCGCCACGGCGTTGCACGATCTGGGCGTCAGGAAGGGAGATAAGGTAGCTCTGTTGCTGCTCAACTCGCCTCAGTTTATTATCGCCTATATGGGGGCGCTCAAGGCAGGGGCGACGCTTACGGCGATTAGTCCCCTGTACGTCAGTCCCGAGATCAAGTACCAGCTTGAGGACAGTGGAGCAAGGATCATTGTCTGCCTCGACATTCTGTACGATAACGTGGAGAGAAGTGGCGTGAAGCTCGACGCTGCCATACTCACCGGCATTGGCGAATACCTTCCTTCGATGAAGAAGTTTCTGGGCAGTAGCGTGCTCCGGGCTGTCTATCAGAAGATGGCCGCCCCGCCTACGGAGCTGTTTGAAAAGGAGGGAGTGCACCGATTCCAGGACCTGATCAAGAAATACCCTCCGAATCCTCCCCAGATCGACTTCAATATCAGAGAGGACCTGGTGACGCTTCCCTACACCGGCGGGACGACCGGCATGCCCAAGGGGGCCATGGTAAACCACTACAATTTCGGCGCTGCCCGACAGCTGGCCGAGGGATTCTGGGGCGATGTCGTCCAGGAGGGCAAGGAGACCATAATCGCTTATCTGCCCTTCTACCATATATACGGTCAATCTGTGGTGATGATGGGTAGCCTGAGCCAGGGCTATACTCAGGTGCTACTCACCACGCCCGATCCCGACGATATCCTGGAGGCCATACAGAATTACAAGGCGACGCTTTTCTACAGCGTTCCTGCGCTATACGAGCATCTCATCGATTATGAGAAGACCAACAGGGTGAACTGGAAGCGCATAAAGGTGCTGATATCGGGTGCCGATGCCTTGCTCGAGGACACAGCCCGGGGCTGGCAGAAGCGAACCGGGGCCCAGATCTACGAGGGGTGGGGGATGACCGAGACGACATCGGTCGGCATAGTCAGCCCGTATGGGAGAGCGAAGATCGGATCGTTCGGAGTGCCGATGCCCGGTTGTGTGGGCGCGATAGTGGACGCCGAAGATAGCAGCAAGTTCCTGCCCATCGGCGAAGTCGGAGAGCTGGTGTTCAAGGGACCCACCGTAGTTACAGGATACTGGGGAAAGCCGGAGGCCACCCAGGAGATGTTCGTCGACATCGATGGCGAGACGTGGTTGCGCACAGGAGACCTCGCCAGCATGGACGAAGAGGGATATTTCTACTTCTACGACAGAAAGCGCGATATGATCAAGTACAAGGGGCTGGCCGTGTTTGCCAGGGAGGTCGAGGAGATCATCACCTCGCATCCCCAGGTCAAGGAAGCGGGAGTGATCGGAGTCCCGGATCCGGACGTGGGCGAGAGAGTGAAGGCCATAGTAGTTTTGGAGCGAGAAGCGAGGGGACGGGTAACGGAGGAGGAGATAATGAAGTACGCTGCCGAGAAACTGGCCCACTACAAGGTGCCGAAGATAATCGAGTTCAGGGGCGAGGTGCCCAAGACAGACGTGGGCAAGGTCTCGCGCCGGGAACTGAGAGAGGAGTAGCTCAAGAACATGGCCGCATTCTTCGAAGTCGAGAATCTGACCAAGCGTTTCGGCGGATTGGTTGCCGTCGATAACGTGAGCTTCACCATCGAGCGAGACGAGATAGTCGGTCTCATCGGACCCAACGGCTCCGGCAAGACAACCATGGTACGGTGCATAATGGGCATATTGCAGCCTACTTCCGGGAAGGTTAGATTCAAGGGTCAGGATATAACAGGGTGGCGACCATGGAAGACTGTCCAGGCAGGTCTGGCCGGGACCTTCCAGGTGGTCAAGCCCTTCCGGCATCTTCCTGTCATCGCCAACGTGATGGTAGGGTGCCTTTGCCCCCGCATAACAAGGCGGGGCGAATGGGTCAAGAGCACCCCGGTGAAGGCGCGCGATGCGCTGGAGTTCGTTGGCATAATGGACCGGGCGCTTGAGCCTGCCTCAACCCTGTCCCACGGGGATCTGAAGCGGCTGGAGGTTGCGAGAGCCATTTCTACTGAGCCTGAACTGCTGATCCTCGATGAGCCTTTCGGGGGTCTTAACCCCGCCGAGACCGACCTCGTTGCCAAGTCCATGGCAAGACTGCACAAGGGAGGCCGTTTCGGCAGGCTCCATAGCGAAGGACCTGCTATGCTCATTATCGAGCACAAGCTCAGTGATCTGATGAAGATAGTGGACAAGGTCCTTGTCCTTAACTACGGACAGTTGATCGCCTATGGCAACCCGGAGGAAGTGGTCAAGAACCCTGCGGTGATCGAAGCCTACACAGGCAAGGAGGTGCCCATTGCTTGAGGCAAAGGATGTTAGGGTTCGCTACGACACCGCTACGGTGCTCAACGGCGCAAGTCTGAAGGTGGAGAAGGGCGAACTGGTGGGGCTTGTCGGGCCCAATGGAGCAGGCAAGACCACACTGCTGCGTGCCATCGCCGGCTTGATAAACTGGGATCGGGAGATCCTCAAGGGTACCAGGATGGAGGATGTGCGCCTTGAGGGTTCTATTGAGTTCGAAGGGGAGAGAATCGAGAGGCTGTCGGCATACGAAATAGCTAAGAGAGGGCTCCAGCTTTGCCCCCAGATGGGCAGGCCATTTGTCGAGATGAGTGTGAAGGACAACCTTCTTGCCGGAGCCCATCTATGCAAGAGCAAGAAGGAAGTCAGCGAGAGTCTTGAGAAGGTTTATCAACTGTTTCCCAGGCTCAAGGAGAGGCACACGCAGCTTGCAGGGACTCTTTCCGGTGGAGAGAGGCAGATGCTCGCTGTCGGCCGCTCGTTGATGCGTCGGCCCAAGTTCATGCTGGTTGATGAGCCGTCCAGCGGGCTCGCGCCCAAGATAAAGGATGAATTGTTCAAGCGCGTACAGGAGATATACCGGGAGCTCGGAGTCACCATACTGCTGGCAGAGCAGGACATCAGTTTTGCGTTTGAACTGTCCAAGAGAAACTACGTGATGTCGCGAGGGCACGTCATCGCCGAGGGGACGGCAGACGAAT
>JBLRXG010000074.1:0-5952 GCA_047920855.1 Dehalococcoidia bacterium
GTAACCCCGTGACCACTGCCATTTCTGTCAGCAACTCGCTCCGCCCCCTCCTCTTAGCCACGGCATACCTCGGCGCTACCAGCCTCAGATACTTCCGTCTCTCGTCTATACTCATCCTTTCATCGCTCGGCATGGCCCTCCTCAGTAACATTTTCACATGAGTGAACCATACCACCCTGGGTAACATTTTAGGTGAGTGAATGCGGCTTGTTGACTTGCCCATGGCTTGTTGGTAACATCATCAGTTGAGCCGTGCTAGGCGGGGAGCTAGCGGTGCCCTGTACCCGAAATCCGCTATAGCGGGGCTGAACTCTTGCTTGAGGTTCTCGGTCGGGCGGTGTTGTTTCTGCTGAGCGGTGTTGATAGTTGGGTTCCATGCAACCGGGGGCTATGAACCCCGTCAGGTCCGGAAGGAAGCAGCGGTAAGTGGTATTTCTGGTGTGCCATGGAGTTGCCTGGCTGGAGCTAGCTGGCAGAAGCAGCCTCCCGGTCTGAGGGTCGAGAGCAAGTGCACGGCTTACAGAAAGGACTGATGGTGTCGATATGAGGATCCGCAAAGTATGCGTCATCGGCTCGGGTACTATGGGTGGCGGAATCGCCCAGGTATGTACTCAGGCGGGGTATGAGACGATCATGGTTGACATGAAACAGGAGTTCGTCGACCGCGGCATGAAGATGATCAAGACAAGCCTGGCCAAGTTTGTTGAGAAGGGGAAGATGAAGCAGGAGGACATGGATGCTGCACTCGGCAGGCTGCGAACCTCTACCGACGTCGGAGATGCTTCCAGGGACGCCGACTTCGCCATAGAGGCGGTCTTCGAGAGGGCCGATGTCAAGCGTCCCATATTCGAACAGCTTGACGAGAGCTGCCCTGCACATGCCATTCTCGCCTCCAATACTTCCGGCATACCTATAAGCCTGCTGGCATCTGCCACCGGGCGTCCGGACAGGGTCATAGGCACACACTTCATGAACCCCGTACCCTTGATGAAAGGGGTTGAAATAGTAAGGTCCCTGCTTACATCGGACGAGACACTGGATGTAAGCGTGGAGTTCGTTCGATCGCTGGGCAAGGAGACCGTTGTGGTCAAGGACGCTCCCGGGTTTGTCACCAACAGGATTGTCACCCTGGTCATGAACGAGGCGGCCAAGCTGCTGGAGGAGAACCTGGCAAGCGTGGAGGACATAGACAAGATAGAGAAGCTGTCCCACAACTGGCCCATGGGGCCGTTCGAGCTGGCCGACCTGGTAGGCATAGATGTTGTTGTCGATCTGCTGGAGGGCATATACCAGCAGACCGGGTGGGAGCGGTACAAGCCTGCTCCTCTGCTGAAGAGGATGGTGGAGATCGGATACACGGGAAGAAAGGCTGGGAAGGGTTTCTACCAGTTGTTCGGGATAGAGAAGTAGGTTTGGCCTGCGGTCATAGATCGATTGCCGTGTCTGTATAGGGGAAGGCTCGCGATTGACTGAAACGTTTGCCCGTGAGCACACGCGTCGCGGGAAGGCAGCGTAGCATAACTTGGTGCACTCGCAAAGGCAGCCGGCGATTCGCCGGTCCCAGTTCAGGCCGCGAAAGAGCTTAGGACAGCATTTTCTCAGAGATAGGTCGGTACTGGAGCACATTCTTCGTGCTGCCGAGATCGGTCCGGCGGATACCGTGATTGAAGTCGGCCCCGGCCCTGGCATACTGACCGAGGCGCTGGCCCGACAGGGAGCACGAGTCATCGCTGTTGAACTGGATTCCCGACTGGTAGCTCCGCTCAAGAAACGGCTGGCTCAGTATCCTGAGGCCACGATCGTAGAGGCCGATATACTCAAGGTTTCCCCGGGACAACTGCTGGCCGACCACCTGCCGTCTTCAGATCTATCGCCGGCATACAAGGTCGTCGCCAATCTCCCCTATTACATAACTTCACCCGTCTTGAGTCACTTCCTCGAGGCTGAAGCTCGTCCTGAGAGGATGGTGGTCATGGTGCAGAGAGAAGTCGGCGAGACTATGGTGGCCGTTCCCGGCAGAATGCGGCTGCTCAGCGTCAAGACTCAGTTCTACAGCAGGCCTGCCATCGTATGTCACGTGCCAGCGGCCAGTTTCCATCCTGTGCCGAAGGTGGATTCGGTCGTCCTGCGCCTGGATGTCTACACCGAGCCACCCATAGATGTGGCCGATGTGGCTGGCTTCTTCGCGGTGGTTATGTACGGGTTCAGCGCGCCCCGCAAACAGATTCGCAATGCTCTGGCACACTCTCTGCCGATGGGCACCGACGAAGTGTCACTGCTGCTCAAGCAAGCGGGGGTAGATGGCAGGCGGCGGGCCGAGACCCTCAGCCTGGAGGAGTGGAGGGCGGTCTGGGAGGCCTTTGCGCCGGTTGTGGGAGAGGCAAGATGCTGACAGTGCATACGCCCTCCAAGGTCAACCTCGTGCTGGAGGTGCTGGGCAAGGCGGGCGACTATCACCGGATCTCCAGCGTCGTGCAGTCGATTGACCTGTGCGATGTCCTCAGCTTTGATCCGGACGGTGAGATACGTTTCGAATGTGATGAACCCGCCTTGGAGAATGACAACCTGGTGACACGGGCGGCGGTGCTCCTAAGGAGAAGGACTGGGTGTGCATCGGGTGCCCGGATCAGGTTGCACAAGTGCATTCCCTGGAGTGCAGGACTGGGAGGGGGCAGCAGCGACGCTGCTGCGGTGCTACTGGGCCTCAATGAGCTCTGGCGACTGGGTCTGTCGATCCGTGAACTGCTCGGTCTGGGGTCTGAACTGGGCTCGGACGTCCCGTTCTTCCTTCATGGCGGTACGGCTCTGGTGGAAGGGAGGGGTGAAGTGGTAACTCCTTTGCCGCCCTGGCCTCCGACCTGTTTCGTCCTGCTGGTGCCGTCGCTAACCAGGATGGAGGGTAAGACGGGGCAGATGTATGCCAGGCTGACCGGCACCCATTTCACCGACGGGCGGCGTGTTCAGGAGTGTGTGGCTGCCCTGAGGCAGGGTAAGGCCGTGGACCGGACCGTTATGGTAAATGTGTTTGAGAGCGTGGCATATGACCTGATGCCGGAGCTGGACGCGTATCGGAAGGCCCTCCTGGAAGCCGGAGCGCCGGCGGTTCATCTGGCCGGCTCGGGGCCGTGCCTGTTTGCCTCCCTCTCAGCCAGGGAGAAAGCCGTCGAGTTGCTCTCGCATCTCAAGAAGCAGGGATTCGAGTGTTACCTGGCAGCTTCCTGCTCGGGCTATAAGATCTTGCAGGGGCTCCCAGGCCTCCAGACGGGGTCTGTTGACGAGTATGAAGACGGCTAACGAACAACCAAAGAAGAGGGGGTGGCTGAAGCTGTTGCTCTATTTCATCATCCTGATCTTTGCCAGTGTGGGTCTTCTCTATCTGTTGCGCCACCTGGGAATCATGGAAGAGGAGTTCGCGCCCACACTCTACCTGGCAGTGTTCGGGCTCAGCTTCCTCAATTCCGCCCTGATCGGTGTTCCGGTACTCCCGTCTATGGCCACGATGATAGCTGTGGCTGCTGAGGGTGACCTGGTCCTCACCGCCCTCATAGCCAGCCTCGGGGGCACATTGGGCGAGGTCACCGCTTACTATGCGGGATATGTGGGGAAGAGGCTCATACATCTGGAGAGTGCACCGGGGTACACAAGGCTTGTCGGGTGGATGGAGCGCCACGGTCCCTGGGGTATCTTCCTTATTTCCATTCAGCCAGTGGTGCCGGTAGACATTGCCGGATTCGTTTCGGGAGTGGCCAGGCTGCCTCTGTGGAAGTTCCTTTTGCCGTGCTGGGCGGGAAAATTCCCGAAGTATCTCCTGGTCTGCTACCTGGGAGACGCGTTCCTGCGGATTCTTCCTCCCTTTCCTTTCCAGCTTCCGTGATCGAGGAGGTCGCGCGGTGGTTTCAGTGACGACTTCTCCGGCACCCCGGGAAATGATGGCGGAACCGGCTGGGAGGGCCGGGCCCGGTCACTCCCGCTGAGGTCGGCGTCCGGCGTTATCGTCACCCGCGAGCAGAGAACGTGCCAGCCTTTCCTCAGCTGCCCTGGTGTCGACTTCTCCGTCGAGTCTGGCTCTGCGCAGTGCACTGAGGATCCTGCCCATCTCAGGCCCCGGCGGAATGCCCAGTTTCTTCAGGTCCTCGCCATTCAGCGAAGGCTTCACATGGCGTAGCTCCGCGAGGAACCGCTCGAGATTACCGCGGGCTGCTGAAGACCTTGATGCTATGGCATTGGCCTCTATAGCAACGGCGCCGTATTCCTGAAGCAGGCCGTATACCTCGCTCGGCTTCAGCGAAGGCCTTTCCAGGAGATGAAGGTTGTTCTTGAGGCGGAGCGTGTCACGCATGGCCCGGGACGGTCCCGCCGACATATTGAGGCGGGCAACGAATGCCTCCAACCCATCTACGGTGGTCGAATGTACTAGAAGGCAGAAATACAGCGTAGATAGTTCGCCTGTCCTGCTCAGCTTGCGCGCCTCACCGAACATCTCATCAATGCCGTCACTGACTCCGGCGGTCAGGCCCAGGCCTGACAGCGCTCCCAAGTCGGCAAGGCGGCGGATGGCGTGTTCCGGCTCCTTCTCACGAAGGATCAGTTCCAGTTCGTTCCTGATACGGTCGCCGCTGATCGTATCCAGCATGGGAACGTCGCGCCTCAGTAGGCCGGCGGTCTGCTCTTCGAACTCGAATCCGAGCCTCTGCTCGTAACGAACGCCCCTCAGGATCCTGGTGGCATCGTCTCTAAAGCTGCCGGGATGGAGAATGCGAATGAGGCGCTGCTCCAGGTCGGCTCTGCCGCCGTGAAGGTCGATCAGTTCGCCGCGGTCGTCTGGAGATAGCGAAACGGCCATGGCGTTGATGGAGAAGTCTCTACGGGCAAGGTCGTCCCTGATGGTGCCGGGGGCTACCTCTGGCAGTGCCCCGGGGTGGGCATAGGTCTCCTTCCGCGCGGTTGCCATATCCACGGTGTACTCGCCATGCTTGAGCGTGGCGGTGCCGAAGTGGTGTTGGGCCAGTAGCTCCGCCTTCCCGCTCTCGGCCAGGTTTCGCGCCAGGCCCACGGCGTCGCCCTCGACTACGAGATCGATGTCCAGGTTGCGATATTGGAGGAGAAGGTCGCGGACTATGCCGCCGACGAGGTAGACCCGTTCGCTCCGCCCGGTGGCCAGAGTGCTGATATCGATGACCAACTCAAGCAGCGGCCGTGGCAACTGCTGTTCCATGCGGTGGGACAGGTTCATCGTATCTGTATTATATCAGCAGTTATCCGGCAGCCATATTTGGAGGCCGGGACAGACGTGGTATATTATGAGGAAGAAGGGGAGTATGGACGACAGGAGAACCGAAGGACACAGGGGGAGGCTGCGCGAGAGGTTCTTGCAGTCCGGCCTGGGGGCTTTTCTTGATTACGAGGTGGTGGAACTGTTGCTCACCCTGGGGACGCCGCGCAAGGACTGCAAACAGCCGGCCAAGGACGCAATAGAGAAGTTCAAGACCCTGAGGGGCGTGCTCGAGGCTTCGCCGGAGGAACTGCAGGATATCACGGGCATAGGCCCGACCCATGTCTTCGTCGTCAAGTTCATTCAGGAATTGGCAAGGGAGTTCCTCAAGGAGCAACTCCTCGCCCGCCCCTACTGCCGGTCGTCGGGCGAGGTCTTCGATTACCTGTACCACTCGATGCGGGACCTGAAGAAGGAAGTGTTCAAAGTGATGTTTCTCGATTCCCAGAACCACGTCGTCGGGATCGAAGACCTTTTCCAGGGAACGCTGAACGCAAGCGCGGTCTACCCGCGGGAGATCGTTCAGAGTGCGATCGAACATAATGCTGTGGCGCTGATCTTCGTTCACAACCACCCGGCAGGCAATCCCCAGCCGAGCGACAACGACAAGCAGATAACGCAGGATCTCGTGTTCGCTGGTCACATCATGCAAGTCAGGGTGCTCGACCATATCATCATCG
>JBLRXG010000075.1:0-5936 GCA_047920855.1 Dehalococcoidia bacterium
GGGTATGCTTTCATTCACCCGCCTCTTTCGCCTTCCTCCTGTTGCCGCTTACTGCTATACTGAGAGGGATACAGAATGGGATTCGACAGTGAGAATTGTGTCGCAACAATGACCATCGTCGGGCTGCCCGACAAGGCAGTTCAGGAAGCAAGGGAACGGGTGAGGTCGGCGATCAGGAACTCCTACTACAAGTTCCCTAACAGGCGCATTACCGTTAATCTGGCTCCCGCCGATCTCAAGAAAGAAGGGCCCGCTTATGATCTGTCCATCGCCATAGGGATACTGGTTAGCTCAGAGCAACTGAATGCCGACCTTTCGCACTGCATATTCCTGGGCGAACTCTCGTTGGACGGCAAGTTACGCCATACTCACGGAGTATTGCCCATGGTGGCTCTGGCCAGAGATAGAGGCCTGGCTACGGTGTTCGTTCCCCACGATGATGCTAAGGAGGCCTCTCTGATCGACAACATACACATCTTTCCTGCCGAATCTCTGGCGCACCTGGTCGCTCATCTGCAGGGCAGCGTAGAGATCCCGGAATATCGGGATAAGGTGGACTGGGAACGAGAATTCCGGCCCAGCTATGCCTTCGATCTTCAGTACATCAAGGGGCAGGAGCATGCCAAGCGGGCATTAGAGATCGCTGCATCGGGCAGGCATAACATCCTCATGTGCGGTCCTCCTGGTAGCGGAAAGACCATGCTGGCCCGTTCGCTGCCCGCTATACTTCCCCTGCTGACCATGGAGGAGGCTATACAGGTAACCAAGGTCTACAGCGTCAGCGGCCTACTGCCACAGGAGACTCCTATCATCGTGGAGCGCCCGTTTCGTGCCCCCCACTACACCATTTCTCATGCCGGCCTCGTAGGAGGAGGGCAGTGGCCCCGCCCGGGCGAGATCAGCCTGGGACATCACGGAGTGCTCTTTCTTGACGAGTTCCCCGAGTTTGGACACGTCACATTGGAATCATTGCGTCAGCCTATGGAGGACAGGACAGTAACAGTTAGCCGGGTCCAGGGCAGCGTTACCTTCCCCGCCAGCTTCATGCTGGTAGCCGCTATGAACCCCTGTCCCTGTGGCTATTACGGAGATCCGCTGAAGGAGTGCAAGTGCTCACCTGCTGAGATATCGCGCTATCACAAGAGAATGAGCGGCCCTCTGCTCGACCGCATCGATATGTTCGTTGATGTTCCCCGCATTGATTACGAGAAACTCACCGACGATAGGCCGTGCGAAACCGCCGACAGGGTGAGAACCAGGGTCAGGGCTGCACACGAGATACAGCTTGAGCGCTTCCGGGGCACGAAACTGGGGTGCAATGCGGACATGACACCTAAGGAGGTGAAGGAGTTCTGCACAGCGGAACCGGCAGCGCAGAGTCTGCTACGCACTGCGATGAAACAGCTGCATCTCACCGGCCGGGCATTTCACCGCATCCTCAAGCTCTCCCGCACGATCGCGGATCTGGAGAGAAGGGACATCATAATGACTCATCACATGGCTGAAGCCCTGCAGTACAGGCATAAGGAGACCGTCTGAGATGGGGAGGACAGACGAATGAGACATAGCGGAAGAATCCTGTTTGGCGACGCCAGAAAGAGGATAAGAACCAGCTTCATCGCCGGAGTCATTGTGATCGTGCCGATAGCGGCCGCCGTGTTGATACTGCGCTGGCTCTTCCTGTATATCGACGCCATTCTGCAACCTGCAGCCAAGTCATGGCTGGGCGAGGAGATACCAGGCCTGGGTTTCGCCATGACCGTGATACTGATCTTCGTGACTGGAATCATCGCGACCAGTGTCATCGGGAAGAGGCTGGTCAGCTTCATAGAGTCTCTGTTAGCCAAGATCCCGCTCTTCCGATATCTCTACACAAGCATCAAGCAGATAATGGAAAGCTTCACCATCCCCAGTGAAACCAGGTTCCTGCAGGTGGTACTGGCGGAATTCCCTAAGAAAGGCATGAGGGTCATAGGGTTCGTTACGAGCGAATCGAGCACCCCTTCGGGAGAGCATCTGCTCACGATTTTCATACCGACATCTCCTAACCCGACATCCGGCTTTCTCGAGATAGTGAGGGAAAGCGAGGTCATACGTACCAACATATCTGTTGACGACGCGCTGAAGATGGTCCTGTCTGCCGGCAAGGTGTCACTGAAGGAGGTAACCGAAAGGCTGGGGGCGGAGCCTCCCGACAAATGAGCGGTTGGATTAGCCAAGGTCTTCGTTGCTCATGCCGCTGACAGCTGGCGTTGATACAGCCATATCGAAAGCGCGCGTCCAGGGTCTGATCCTCGGGCGCGCGCAATAAGTTCTGGATTGAAGCAAGCAGTGAGGCCGCTGTGCTGATCGTCTCGGTATCATCCTGTCAACCACAGTACGCCGGCAATGATCAGGAGGACAACTCCCAGCACAAGGGAGATCTTACCTCCTATCTGCCAGGCACCAAGCCAGGGTCGCTCTGGATCACGGGTCCAAGACTCCTTGATGTCTCTCCTGGTCAACAGGATCGAATCGTAATACCTGGCCTTCTCTCGCCTGTTCCAGATGATAAGAATGACACCCAGAAGCAGGAAGAATGCGCCCATCCCCAAGATAGCCTGGTGCGCAACCGACAGCATGTTCTAGCCCCCTGCTCGGCGGCAGTATAATCTCCGGATGACCCCTACTTGACCTCGACAGTTGCCCCGGCAGCTTCGAGTTTCTGCTTGATAGTTTCCGCCTCCTCTTTGGGAACTCCCTCCTTCACCAATTGAGGAGCGGC
Source organism: Dehalococcoidia bacterium (assembly GCA_047920855.1). Classification (GTDB taxonomy): domain Bacteria; phylum Chloroflexota; class Dehalococcoidia; order GIF9; family AB-539-J10; genus RBG-13-51-36. The sequence goes on from JBLRXG010000075.1 coordinate 2,765, forward strand.
CTCCACCAGATCCTTGGCTTGCTTCAGTCCCAGGGTGGTGACCTCACGAACTGCCTTGATAACCTCGATCTTCTTCTCGCCGAAGCTCTTCAGGGTAATACTGAACTCGGTCTTCTCCTCAGCTTCCGGTGCCTCAGCGGGCTCGCCGGGAGCTACCGCCGGGGCTGCCACTGCTGCCACAGGAGCAGCGGTCACTCCGAACTCCTGCTCTAGAGCCTTGACCAGATCCGCCAGGTCAAGCACGGTCATGCTCTTGACGGCATCGATGATATCGTCCTTGGTCAACCGCTTGGCATCCTTCTTTGTCTTGGCTGCCTCTTTGACCTCTTCCTTGTCCGCTCTCTGCCCCTCCACAGCCTCCGTCACTTCCTTCTCCTTGACCGCCTTCTTGGCCCTGGGAGCCTTCTTTGCCTCCCCTTCCTTGACTTCCTTCTCTGATTCCTCTGCTGGCATCATTTCCTCCTTAAGTTATCGCCCAGTCATCTGAGCCTTATTCTGCAGCACATACACAAGCGCCCTTAATGGCGATTGTAGAACATTATGTAAACCGCTGACCGGGACCTGCAACTGCCCGATCAGCCTGGATACAAGAACCTCTCTGGACGGCAGATTCGCCAGGCTTGCGATCTCCTCTGGCTTGAGAATCCGGTCTCCCAGCAGCCCTCCCCTGATCTGCATCGGCGACACAGCCGACTTTGCATACTGGCTCAAAACCTTTGCCACACTTGCCACGTCATCATAGCCGAAGGCCAGAGCCACGGGTCCCTCGATCACCGTCATGAGATCCAGCTTTCCTACCTTGTCGGCGGCACGATAGAGCAGTGTGTTCTTGACGACACGATACTGGATGTTAGCCTTTGCCAATGTCTGCCGGAGCTCGGTCATCTGTTTCGCCCGCATACCCTGGTAGTTGGTGGTGATGATGATGGCGCTGCGCGACAGATCTTCGGCCAGATCGCTGACTACCTGTGCCTTCTTTTCTTTCAGCATGTTCAGCCTCTCTCTCTACTTCCTTCATGCCAGGCAACTGTCAGGAATAAAAAGCCCTGTGCCAGATCGCACAGGGATAACCCGAGCCTAGGCAGGCAATTGTTTAAACCCATTGGGTACCTGCTGTCACCGGCGCCGCTCATTATAACACATGGAACGGATTGTTCAAACAAACGCGGCAAGGGGGCAACGATTTCACACACCCACCGGAGAAGTGCTACAATCGGATTCTGAGAGAGGAACTGCAGATGGGTGATATCCTTGATGAAGTCTCGGCGCTGGTCCGGTGCAGGGAGTGTCCCTGGTACAAGAACTGCCTGACACCGATCCAGGTCGGTGCTGACGATATCACTCAGTTCAGAACCGTGATGCAGGCGACGAACTTGCCTGAAGGTGCCCGGGGAGAACTAGATCAACTGATGGAGAACCTGGCCTCTCTGAGTCAACAGATGATCCTGCAGAGTTGCCCCGTGTTCACCCAGCGGCTGAAGGAAGATGCGGAGCTGGCCGGGAGGATCAAGGACATGATGCGTAACTGGGGGAAAGACAGGGAGACTCATGGCGCCCAGGGGTAAAGAGCTTGGCTATTTTCTGTTTTTCACGGGCCCTGGCGGCCTCAACCTACGCTGAGTAATCAGCAGATTTTCATGTCGGAGGCAGACATCCATGTCGCAGCAACTGGGAAAGATAGAAAGACTTGAGGCTGAGCACTTCAGGCGAGGGAAGAAGCTGTACCTCGTCCCGCTCGTATACTCGGGTGACGAAGCACCCGACGAGTACAGGGAGAAGCACAGTCGCTATTGGCAACAGGCCGCAGAACAGCTAAGCAATTTGGCATCGCAGATCGGCGACGTGAAAAGGGTCTATCATGAGTTGATCTACCAGTCCGGCAAGGACGGGATAGAGGCTGTAGAACGAATCAATCCAGGCAGTCATCAGATAGCCAGAACTCAGTGCGGCGGTGGCGCCGCCTTCGAACCCCTCGAGGAAAAGGAATTGCTCGAAGAGGTCATGGACTGGCAGAGATGCCTGATGATCGGCTTCGTGAGTCACAAGGTGGAGAGAAAGGTCTTCGATCTCTATCTTGAGGCCTCCAGGAAGAGAGATCAGTCCATAGCCAACAAGATTCAGGAAACACTCGGAGAAGATGAGGCCGGGCTTCTGTTCATCAGGGAGGGGCACTCGGTGCAGTTTCCTTCGGATGTCGAGGTATTCAGCGTTGTGCCGCCCGCGCTCGACGAGATACACCGCTGGTATCGCGACCGGTCAACGCCGGGACCGGAGAAGAAAGAGAAGCCTGCGAGCGAAGAGGATGCGGGCGAAGCCAGGGATGAGGCTACCCCGGCCAGGAAGACAACCACAAGGAAGAGCCGCAAGAAGTCTTGAGGAGCAGCCCTGATCCGGGCGGGTTAGTTATGAAGGCAAGGAGACCTGCTGTATCCGGAATGTTCTACGCCGGCTCACCCGAAGCACTGCAGGCACAGATCGAGTGGTGTTACACAAGTGAACTGGGGCCTGGAGTTCTGCCGCAGGTGAACAGCCGGGGATCCAGGGAGATCGTAGCCATCGTTGTGCCGCACGCAGGTTATAGCTACTCGGGGCCTGTGGCAGCGCATGCGTACAGAGAGCTTGCTGAAGACGGACTGATCGACACAGCCGTGATACTCGGCCCCAATCACACAGGAATCGGGCCACCTGTTTCCGTATGGACTGACGGCGCCTGGACCACCCCGTTGGGCCGTGTGGAGGTGGACGAGGCAGTTGGTAGGAGACTGTCGGGAGGGATCATGGTAGATGACGAGACAGCTCATATCCGGGAGCACAGCATAGAGGTTCAGATCCCGTGGCTTCAGCACCTGTATGATTCTGTGAGGATCGTGCCCATAGCGATGATGGCCCAGGATATAGAGACGGCCCGAACCGTAGGCAAGGCACTATCCACGTTAGACAATGCTCCCATCATAATAGCCAGCAGCGATTTCAGCCACTATGAGCCACACTCAGCAGCTGCAGAGAAGGATGGCTCGGTGATAGAGGCCATCATCTCCCTTGACGAGCAACAGCTGTATGAGCGCTGCCAGCGCCTCAGATGCACGATGTGCGGGTACGGCCCGGTGGCATCAGCTATTGTGGCAGCAAGACAGATGGGAGTCACAAAGGTCTCCTTACTGAAGTACGCAAC
>JBLRXG010000076.1:0-5902 GCA_047920855.1 Dehalococcoidia bacterium
CAGTCCTCGGGCACCGGGGCGAATCTGCCGTCTTCAACCCCCAGCGCGGTGTACCAGGGCCTGCCGTGTCTACCGGCCACCTCAGCCAGTTCCTTCAGCCTCAGAGCAGCCGTGTTCTTGAAGAAAGCCAGTCTCTCCCCCCGGGAACCTATGCGTGCTCCCTCCTGCCACAGTGCACGTCCGGCCAGGAAGCCGGACGCTCCCGCCTTGCAGGCTATCTCCACCTGCTTCCTGAACGATTCGAAATCGACGCCGGCACTGAGCAGTACCCACGGCCGCCGGGATGCACGGTCAAGCTCACGACACCATCGCAGCATCCTCTCGCCGTCCTGCTCGAACTTCATATCGGCCGGAAATTCCGCCTTCAGCACATCGATCGGCAGCGCGGTGATCAGCCTCGCGGTCTCGATCACGAGCTCGGGCTTCATCTCCGCATACGCCTGCGGGGACTCCCCGTTCTTCTCGACACGATAGCTTACCGGCTCGACCAGCAGCGCGATGTCCTCAGCGGTGCACTGCTCGGCCAGCCCACCCACCAGGTCGAGCTGTCTCGAAGCAACGTCCTTCAGGTCCGGCCTGAAATAGATCAAGAGCTTCACCGCCGAGGCTCCCATCCTCTTGGCCTTCTTAACACTCCATCCCGGCAGAAGCGTGGTCACCCTACCCGAGCCGTCTGCGGTATAGCCGCTCTTCTCCATGCTGACCAGGAGCCCCTTGGAGCCGGGAAGCAGCCCGGCGGCTATGGCCTGGCTCGCTCCGTATTCAGGGTCGAGCAGGACGGCGCTGGCAAAGGGCGCCACAGCCTTACACAGGTCCAGCTTGAAATCGACCATCTCCTGGTAGCTCACGGCTTCGGGATTCTTCTCGTTCAGAGAGCGCTTCAGTGCCCCCCTGTGGTCGATGGCGCACATCGTCATCATGCCCTTCGAGTCGGCCAGTTGCTGAAGTCCCCTCAATTTTCCGGTAGATATATTCATATCGTCACCTCCGTCGTTGGCCTCTCCCTCATCTCACTCGCAGAGGAGTTCTCGCATCCCCACCAGGTCCGCGTTCAGGTCCTTCTTCTTGTCCCATGTGTCACGAAGCGGAGTATAGGCCACTCGCCAGTTGACCTCGCCCACCATGCATCCGCTCTTTCCTTCCACCAGCGCGCTTACTGCGGCCACTCCGAGCTTGCCGGCAAGCACCCGGTCCCGTGCCGTGGGTGAACCGCCGCGCTGGAGATGCCCGAGGACGCACACGCGGGAGTCGAAGCCGGTCTTCTCCCTCACTTCACGGGCTATGCGGAAGCTATCGCCCGGCTTTCCGCTCTCCGCCACCACCACGATCGCGCTTCTCTTCTCACCCTTGAAACTCCTCTCTAGGTGTGAACACAGATCATCAACCCCGAAGGGAAGCTCGGGGATAAGCAATTCCTCGGCCCCACCAGCCATCCCGCTTTCCAGTGCGATGAACCCGGTGCGACGACCCATCACCTCCACGAAAAACAGACGCTCATGCGAGAGGGCGGTGTCGCGGATGCGGTCGATGGCATTGAGGGCACAGTTCACCGCGGAGTCGAACCCGATCGTATAGTCGCTGCCGTAGATGTCATTATCTATCGTTCCAGGCACGCCGATAATACCGACACCACATTCCTGCGATAGATCGCTACCCCCCCGGAACGTGCCGTCTCCACCGATGAGGATCAGACCCTCGATGGCCTCCTTCTCGAGGTTCTTTATGGCCAGCGCCCTGCCCTCGGGCGCCATGAACTCAGACGAGCGAGCGGTGCCCAGGATGGTGCCGCCCTGGTGAATGATGTTGGCGACTGCCTTCCTGTCCAGGCGCTCGATTTCACCCCGGATGAGCCCCGCGTAACCTCGCCTGATGCCGAGGATCTCAATGTCGTGGGCCCGGGCGGCGCGTACCGCCGCACGGATACAGGCGTTCATACCCGGGGCATCGCCGCCGCTGGTCAGTATGCCGATTCTCTTCATATGCTGCTCCTCAATCAGTGTCTATGTTATCTAACCACACGCCCGCAGCTTCCTACAACGCCGATGACGCCGACCTCACGCCCCCTGTTCTCTCATCCTGTCCAAAGCCAAGGCGGCAGCGCCGAGCACACCCGAGTTTCCGCCAAGCTCGGCACGAACCAACTGCACGGCCTCGAAGGCTTGGGGATATGCCCTCTTTCGCGCCTCGTCAAAGGCCGGCTCCAGCAGCATTTCGCCGATGTTCGATAAGCCGCCGCCGATGACTATCAACTCGGGGTTGAACATGTTGACCAGGTTGGCCAGCCCCACACCCAGGTAATAGCCGGTCCGGGCGATGAGTTGCCTGGCCAGTTCATCGCCCCGCTCAGCAGCAGCCTGAACAGTTCTCGGAGTCACTCTGTCCACGCTGCCCTCCGCGTACTCCAGCATCGCAGTCTTTGCTCCCTCTGCGATCTGCCGTCTTGCCTCTCTTCTGAGGGCTGTGCCCGATGCCAGAGTCTCCCAGCAACCCCTGTTTCCACAGTTGCAGGGAGGACCGTCGTCATCGATGGTCATGTGCCCGACCTCGCCGGCCATGCCCATGTTTCCGCTGTAGATCTCGCCGTCGATCACTATGCCCCCGCCGATTCCGGTGCTCACGGTGATGTAGATGAAGTTGCTCGCACCCCGGGCAGCCCCGAAACGGAGTTCTCCCAGGGCAGCGGCGTTGGCATCATTGATCAGAAAGGTCACCTTTCCCAGCCCGGCCTGTATAATGTCCCGCAGGGGAACGTCCCGCCAGCCGGGCAGATGGGGAGAGGTGGCAACGATACCCGTCCAGGGATTCACCAGGCCGGGCGCCCCGGCTCCCACGGCGAGAAGTTCGGAGACGCTCACCCCTGCCTGCTCCAGGGCACGATGTGCCGATTCCAGAATAGCATCGATCACGGCCTCGTGTCCCTCTCCGGCCGGGGTCTTGCTGCGGTCGGACGACAGCATCCTTCCCTGAGCACCGACTACCGCGGTAAGGATCTTGCTTCCTCCGAGGTCAATGCCTAGAACCAGGTCGTCTGCCTCAACACACCACTCCAGTCTCCTGGCTAGAGTCTCGACTACGGACTGTTCCCCGGATCTGGTCAGTGTTTCTCTCGAATGCAACGGCCTGCTCCTGCCTCCTCAACAGAGTTGTTGTTAGATCCTGCCATCATTCTATATCACGGCGGACTATAAAGAAAAGACAGGACAGGCATCTTGACACCGCCGGCCGCGGTGTCATAGTCTAAGGGAGGCGGGGTGGCAGTACGGGACAACCGCAGCGATCTTCTTCAGGAGGTACAGATATGATAGAAGGCAAGATAGTCTACTTCTCCAAGCCGGGGGCGGCCAACACCGACCATGTAATGCGCATAGCCAGGGCGAGAGCCGATGAACTGGGCATCAACACCATCCTGGTGGCATCCACCGAGGGAACCACGGCGTTGAAGGCGGCGGAGGTCTTCCGCGACAAGAAGGTGGTCGCCGTCAGTCACCACGTGGGATACAGAGAACCCAACGCCTTCGAGTGGAGCACTGACAACATGAAGAAGTTCCACGAGATGGGAGGCGACCTGCTGACGACGAGTCACGCCTTCTTCGGCCTGAGCAGGGCGGTGAAGCAGAAGTGGAACACCTACGTCTTCGAGGAGATGGTCACCAACACCCTGCGGCTGTTCGGCGAGGGCATGAAGGTGGTGTGTGAGATAGCCATGATGGCCGCCGATGCCGGGTTCGCGCGCACCGACGAGGACGTCATCTGTATCGCAGGGACGGGCAGGGGAGCCGACACATCCGTGGTATTGCGGCCGGTGAACCTCTGCAACTTCTTCGACCTCAGAGTCAAGGAGATCCTCTGCAAACCGCACTTCTAGGTCCGGCAGCAGGAGAGGAGGCCTGACCGGCGGGTCGGGGGCGGCGCAGCGGGCCCACACCGAAGCGGCGACTGCCTGTATGCCCTTCGCGCGGCAGCTATTATGTCAAGTCCACTCATTGATTATTGTAGTCGTTGATAGTATACTTTTCCAACAATCAAGGTGGGAGGTGTTTCATGAAACTGTCGTGTCTCCAGGAAAACCTGAACAAGGGACTGAGCATTGTAGGAAGGGCGGTGGCGGTCAGGTCCACGTTGCCCATAACACAGAACATACTGATGTCCGCCGAGGACTCGCGCCTCAAGCTGGCGGCCACCAACCTGGAAATGGCTACCACGTGCTGGGTGGGCGCCAAGGTGAAGAAAGGCGGCAGCATAACCGTGCCTGCCCGCCTGCTCACTGACTTCGTTAGCTCGCTGCCCAACGACCTGATCGAGATCAACCTGCCCTCGGGCAGCCGTATCCTGGAACTCAAGTGCGGCCATTTTCAAGCCCGCATCAACGGCATCGACGCCTCCGACTTTCCGCCGATACCCCAGGTAAGCGACGGGCTGACCACGACCATTGAAGCGACGAGCCTGCGCGAGGGGATTGCGCACGTCGCCTTCGCCGCCGCCACCGAGGAGTCGCGTCCTGTACTGACCGGCATTAATACCGAGTTCGATGGCGAGCATCTCAACCTGGTCGCCGCGGATGGCTTCAGGCTGGCCGTGCACAAGACCTCGGTTAACTCGCCGGTCGCTGTCAAGACGGCCGTGATCATCCCTGCCAGGGTGCTCAGCGAGGTAAACCGGGTACTCGCCGACCAGGAGGAACCCGTAGAGATAGTAGTCAACGAACAGAAGAGCCAGGTGCTCTTCCGCCTCAAGGATGCCGAGATAGTCTCCCAGCTTCTGCAGGGCTCCTTCCCCAACTACTCGCAGGTCATTCCCCAGAACTACACCACGCGGGCCGTGGTCGACATAGCAGAGTTCATGCGCGTGGCCAAGATATCGTCCGTGTTTGCCCGCGACGCCAGCGGCATCGTGCGATTGGTCATCACCCCGGGTGCCGAACTCAGCCCGGGAAAGATCACCGTCTCGGCCCAGGCCGAAGAGGTAGGTGACAACGTCGGTGAACTCGACGCCCTCATCGACGGAGAAGAGGCCAAGATCGCCTTCAACGTCAAGTACCTATCCGATGTGCTGTCCGTCCTCCACCAGTCCCAGGTGGCCCTGGAGGTCACCACCCCCTCGAGCCCCGGCACCATCCGCCCCATCGGCGTGGACAACTATGTGCACGTGATCATGCCGATGTTTGTTCAATGGTAACTAAATTTCCCTTCAGCCTGTTGACTCTCGTGGCGAAGGGCGAGTCTTCCTGAAGCACGGTGTTCGGATCGAGCAAGTCCCGGACTGATACGCCGGGATGCTGTTGCTGAAACTCATCCAGTTGGTCGGTGAATGAATCGTGGTCGTCCACATATCTGGTTGAGTGCATTACTCCGTCCAGGGTGAAGTCGAACTCAAAGGTGTCCGGGTCCGCCAGGACCTTGAGTTTGATGGACGACAAGAGGTCTCGCTTCCTGGCAAACTGTTGCTGTGCGTAGTCCGGGTCGTCCACTTCGGGTGGTGGATAGAGTAGGCTTTCCGGCTGGTAGTCGGAGACGAACTGCATGAACTTCTTACCCGAAGCTTCGCTCAATGTGACTTTCAAGTGATCTGCCTGGGAAGCTTGGTTTCTCTGAATGATGAGCTGCTTGAGCTGGTGCTGGTCGCTTGAGCGTTGGTGCTTGAGCTTGTTGAGCGCATCGAGGACGTAGTCCTTGGTGACAGCGTCGCTGCTCAAGAGGTCATAGAGATTCTGTTCCTTGCGTGGATATGTCTTGATCTTCTTCCTGAGCTTGTCTATGTCTCTGTCGAGAGATTGAATGATACTGGCGGGCTGGTCTTGGTTTTCGGTCATTAGGGTCTTGAGCATAGTAAGCGGACTGGACAGCATATCAAGCACCTTGTTCCAGACAGATTCCTCAAGCTGGTCGGCCTTGATATAGCCGGC
>JBLRXG010000077.1:0-5900 GCA_047920855.1 Dehalococcoidia bacterium
CCTGACCGCTTGTAGCGCCTCGATGCCGAGTTGTGATGCCTTATCCATCTCCTCCCGTGTGACGTTCAAATGAAGGTTATAATGTCTGTCGAGTATCTCAATGGCCTTTTCAATCTTCATATCTAGCCTCCTACTCCTTTCCGCAGGACAGGGGCTTCACAGTTTCCTCTGTTCGACCCCTGCACTGCAGCCTTCGCCTACACGCGCACTTCCTGCGCACCTGCCCTCCCAATGGCGGCTCTCGGCTTTCGCCTACCGTCCTACCTTTACCGTCCTGCTATGGTCGGCTCAGCTCCTCGGCGAAGTTCACGGCGGTATCCTGGCCAGGTTGTAGACCGCCAGGGCGATAATACCAACGAACACGGCGATCTCCAGGATGAGGACCGGCAGGGACGGCTCGTTGACCAGGTGCGGGCCATAGAGAAGGATACAGATAAAGGGCACGAGCCAGGCCGCTGCCATGCCTATGAGGGCCAGGTTGGTGATGATCCACCTCCTGCTATTCATGTCACTCCCTGGTCCCGAGAACGACGACCGTGCCGTTGTTGAAGGTGCTGACGTTCCGGCAGTAGATCGTGCTGATGTCGACGTTGCGGAGCTCGACGTATTCGCCGACGTCGACGCGGAACTGCTGGGTGGCGGAGTCGCCCAGGAGCTGGTTGTGCGTGTGCACGTAGAACACGGCGTCTCTGAGCTTCAGCGGCGTGGGGTAGAACTGGCGGCTGCCCGAGCCGCTGGCCGGGTTGACGTGACAGAAGGCGTCGCCCCCGAAGGCCTCGGCCACTTTCGGTCTGCCTAGCGTATCAAACAGTGATGGCATGGTTATCCTCCTTTACTCCCTGGCCCCCAGGATGACCAGCGTACCGTTGCTGCCGGGAGTGGCATTGGTGACATAGATCGTGCTGGCGTCGAGCCTGGACAGCTTCACGTGGTCGCCGGCGGCGATGTGCAGGTCCTGGAGATCGAAATGACCTATCAGCTGCGGGTGGTTGCGCGCCAGGATGGCGGCGTCGCGGAGCTTCACCGATTCGGTCGTGAACTGCCGGACTGAGTCATCACTGGCCACGTTGACAGCGCAGTAGGCCGCGCCGCCGAAGGCCTCCTGCCGCCTGGGTCGCCCGAATCTATCGAACAATGATGGCATAGTTCCTCCTTTACATGAAGATTTTCCCGACTACGAGACCGAGGGCGGCGGCCATGAAGGGAATGATGAAGCAGAAGGCCTTTCTCCAGGCGGTGTTGGTCTGCACGTCTCCGTTTATTCTGCGCACGTCTTTCTTGATGTCCTTGACGTCGCCGATCAGGCCCCGGTTCTCGGTCCCGGGAACTCCCATTATGACCAGGTGCATCTCCCTCATCATCTCTTCCTGCGTCTTTGGGATCAAAGGCAGCCTCCTTTCCGACACAGCGGAGGTGGGCCTTGTGATAGCTGACGGTGGCCTCTCCGTGTCGATTGGTGTGGCGCGTCCATGCCCAGACGTAGGGTGTGTCCGGGAGGATCGCCTTGCGGCATTTGCCGCATCGGAACGTTTTGCGGGCTATGAAAGCATTCCATAGATGGTTCCTCCTATGCTGAACCACGCCAGGATCCCCAGGACCCGGCCGGCGACGTAGTAGTGGTACTCCTCGTTGATCTCGCGGAGCAGTTTGCCGGCCGGCAGCCGGTGCCTGGGGGGCCAGGGACACATGACCTCAGAGAACCCCTGGACCAGGGCGTGCCACTCGGCAACGGTGTCCAGGAAGTGCGCCAGGCGTACTCCCTTCATGAAGCCTTTGCCGGTGCTCATTCCTCTCCTTTGAAGCGCCGGACCGCCCGCTCGCCGAACCACGACAGGATGACCGGCATGGCGATGCCGTGTATGAACCAGTCCGGGGGCGTGATGCCCTCGATGACTACCTGGGCGACCACGGCGGCCATCATGATCGTGATTATAGGCCTGGTAACGGCCCGGGCGACGCGGGGGAGGCCGCTCCGAAACTGCGTCTGAGGCCCCTCAGAGCTCGCTGGCGCGGTTTTCTTGTCCGTCATGGTGTGAATCTCCCCCACAACCACGGCATCGGCTGGATTTTGGTCCGGCACAACCATGATGACATGCCGGCCGGCGACCATCTCGCCGGGGGCGATGTTGCGTGCAACCGGCACCGAGTCGAAGTAGGTGGCCGACACTGTGAGCTGCACCGAGGCGGTATAGCTCGCCAGGTGCCAGGCCTTGAGGATCCCGATGTAGATCATGCGTTACTCCTCGACGTACAGCTGGCGGACCTGGAGCCGGCGGGACCAGGCGACGGCCTTCAGCAGTCCATCGTAGCGCGCCAGGCGGTCCTTGCCCCAGTCGCGATAGTTCACCGTGGCCTTCTCCCCGGAGATCGTGGCGCGGTCGACGGTGTGCGCCGACACCGACATGGCCAGGTAGCCGGTTGCACCCATGATAAGCAGCTCCTGGTGCTCCTCGGGAACGGTGGTGCTGACGGCGGTGATCTCATGCCGGCCCAGCCACTGGATGCGGCAGTCGGTAGCGTCGCCCTGGACGGGCATGAACAGCCGGCCGGCCCAGAAGCGGAACCGCTGATGGAACGGCGGCGCCAGGTCGATTGGGAACTCCACGGAGACGACTCTGAGAAGCTCGGTGAGGGCACTGATGTCGACTTCCGTGTCGCCCGCTGCGGTGGCGGTTTCGGTGAGGTGCTCGATGGGAGCTCTAAGGGAGTACTCCCCGACGACGCGCTGGATCATGTTCTCGATCTCGGTGTCGTCCCAGAGCTGCATGGCCGGGTCGGTGTCCATGAGGTCCTCCCGGCACCGTCCTCTCATTTCATGTAGGTTCAATCAATCACTCCTTTCTGCGCGGGGCTAAAGCCTCGCACTACATTCCGCTGGCAGGGCCGGTGTCTTCCCACCGCGCCAGAGCCCTTCCCTGGTCGGGTCTCCCCCTATCAGGTCGCCCTGCCGCATGAGCAATGGGTCTACTGTCTAGGTCACCCACTCCGGGGCGGTCGCTGCACCGTTGACCTTCAGGGTCTGGCCGGCGGTGCCGATCGGGAGCCGGACCAGGTTGGTGCCGTCGAAGTAGACGATATCGCCGGCAACCAGGCCGGTGATCAGCTCCGCCAGGTCCTCGTTGTTCTCGATCGGTAGCAGCTCCTTGTACTGACCTTCGCTGTCGATGATTTTGATCACTCCCATAGTTTCAGCTCCTTATGCAGGCGTTACGCCCGACAGCATGGCGGCATTGACGGCGGAGAAGGCTGCCAGGCCGCAGTACCACTTGATGCGGGTGCGGGTGGCGTCGAAGCCTTCCAGGACGCCGATGCGCTCATACTGAATGAGCCCGGAGTTGGTCAGTCCACAGACGGCATCGGTCCCGAGCTTGAGTGCGAAGACCAGGGAGCACACGGTTCCGCTGCCTCCGACCTCAAGGTTGTTGGGGATCCAGTCGTTGGGGTAGACCGGTATGCCGTTGTAAAACTCAACCGTCTCACCGAGCTTGCCGGTACCGACCTGCAGGTTGCTGCCCGCCGCGCGGGAGAGGTTCTGCAGCTCGCGCCGGCTGCGCTTGCTCATGAGCAGCATGTCGGGCTTGCCTCCCAGGACCAGGTCGATCAGCTGGTCAAGCCGGCTCAGCGTGAGCACGTCACCGTTGACTCCGCTGGCCATGTGCCCGCCGAAGCGGCAGATCCACTCCGCGGTGTCGTCGACAACGGTGTCACCGTGGACGATGGGCCAGGCGGGAGCTGCGGCGTCGGAGGTGCCGGCGACCACGCACTCATACCTGAAGCCGTTCTCCTCGCCTTCCTCGGGGACGACGATATCGCCCAGGGCGTAGGCCGTGGCCGCCTGCCAGGCCTCGCCGCCGATCAAGCTGCGGAGGCCGGCCGGCTGGTTGGGCGTCACGGTCGGGTCGCCGTTGATGAACATGTCCTCGAATCCGTGGCGGATGCCCTTGGCCGCCTGGGCGATGGCGATGGCCTCGATGTCCTGGACGTTGGCCCGGGTGGACTTCAGGTACTGGTCAACGTCGGCGTCCTGTCCCAGGATCCCGACGATGGCTTCCATGGGCTCGAATTCCTGGGCGGTCGCTCCGGCCCAGGCGTCCTGCGGTGCGTACCAGGCTCCGGGGGGCGGGAACTTCTCGCGGTTGTATCTCAGTGCGTTGCCGACAACCTCGATAAACGGCAACTGCTGAAGGACCGGACTGTCCATGACGACGGACTCCAGGAGTCCTTTCTTCAGCACATCGGTTGCGAGGCGACTTGCCTCAATCAGGGTCATACTCATTTCTCAATACCTCCTATCTGTTCCTGTATTCCCAGGCGGATCAGCTCGTCGGCGGTCAAGCCGTCGAGGTTCACCGCGCGGGTGGGTGCGCCGGCCGGCACTCTGGCGTTCTTCGACTCGGCAACCAGGGCGGCACGGACGTGGTCCGTGATCTCCTGGCCCCGCGCGACGGACTCATCGATCTCCTCGATGGTCTTTCCGTCGATCAGGTTGGCCGGTATGCCGGCATTGAGGACGCGGACGGCCTCCAGGTACTTCTGGGTGGCCCTGGCGCCGGCGTCGGTTAGAGCTGCGCGGTCCTGCTGGCTGGACTCGAAGTCCGCCTTCAGGATGTCATAGGCGTTGCTCAGCTCCGGGAACCGCTCGGCGGTGGGCTTGACCTCGGCCAGGTCGGCCTCGAGCTCGGAGATCCGGTCGTCCTTCTCGGTCAAGGCCGCCTGTGCCTCCTGCAGCTGCGCTCTGATGGCCTCCAGGTCGTCCTCCTGGGTCGTTTCGGGCGCCTCCGGGGTGTCGGACGCTTCCGGCGCCGGGGGTGCGTCCCGGGTCTCCTCATCCTTCTGCTTCTTGGGCTGCATGTTCTTCCTCCATGTGAGTTATTACTCAGGCACCTCGGGTTCCGCGGAGAACTTTCTCTCTCTCTCGCCTCCACGGGTCGACTGTGCCCGGAACTCCAGATTCATTTCCAGGATCCGCTTCCTCTCCTCAAGCCACCGCTCGAACTCCTCGTCGGGGTCCTGGATGTTCATTTCCTCCATGGCCGTGCGCCGGCTGTGCACGCCGGCCTGGACCAGGAGCTGCTCGTTCATGGCCTGGCGCTCGACGTCCTGGGGTAGGACCGGCCCCCACACCACGCGGTGGTTGACGTCGGCGAAGTCCTGCTTCTCGTACTGTGCCAGGAGCTTCATGATCATGGCATTGCGCCGGTAGTAGGTGTTGGTGCGTACCAGCCGCTTCCGGACCACCTTCTGGATCAGGGACCCGAGCTCGATCCGGAGCGCGGCTCCCGACATTTCCTTCTCGACGCCACCCCAGGCTGCCCTGGGTATCTCCGAGACGTCGTGCATGGCCCGGTACAGGTTGTCGATGTAGTCGACGTGCAGCCGGACGCCTCCGCCCTTGAGCAGGTCCAGGAGATAGGCCTTGGAGTCCTCGGGTAGCGTCCACAGCGCGCCCGGGGCGACTTTGATGTCCTCGGCCTCGCTGACGTTCTCCAGGACGGCTATCGGGTTGCCCGACAGCTCCAGGATCCGGGAGAGCTGCGAAAAGGCCCTGTTCAGCTCGCGCTGCGGCTGCATGATCACGGGAATGTCGGAGACTCCCCAGAAGTGCTTGGGGTGTCTCACGTTCGGGAATACGATGAAGGGTATGAATCCGTACGGGTTGGGCCTGGCACCGACGAGCTCGGTGTCGACGAACATGGCGAACTCGTCGTCGGTCCACACTTCCGTGACCCAGGCCGACTTCTTCTCGATGGCCTTGCCGTAGAGCATGTGAATCTCGTCCTGGCGTAGCATGTACCTGGACACAACCCGCCAGACGCGCGAAAGATCATCTCCAAGCCACCAGGCGAAGATCCCGGAGACGTCGGGGGAGGTGACGCGGATGCGCTTCGCTTCGCTGTCCC
>JBLRXG010000078.1:0-5771 GCA_047920855.1 Dehalococcoidia bacterium
CCGATGGACGGCGATGGTGTCGGCAGCGGGCTGGTCAACGCTTTCCGGGCGGTAACGGCCGCGTCCGCGACCTCTTGATGCAGAGGCCAAGCAGCCCGCCGAGAGCCGCGTTCACCACAGAACTCGCCTTTGCAGGCTCCCTTTGCTACGGTTCGATAGAAACCGGATGTGAAGGCGGTACCGACTCTGTGCGAGGGGCTGTGATCAGGCCTAGTGGCCGTTCTCAGCCAGATTGGTCCGAAGCGCCTTGCGGGCTCTGGACAGTAGACCCTCAACCGACTTCGGCGAGCGATCCATGACCTTGCTTATCTTCAGGACCGGCAGCTCTTCGAGATACTTCAATACGAGCACCTCTTGGTAGTCATAAGGCAGGTCCTGCAGGGCCTGACGCACTTCCTGTCGGGTCTCCTCAGACTCCATTGCGGCGAGGATAGGCTGTTCATCGTCTGTGGCCTGCTCCAGCTTCAGGGCCTTTGTCTCGGGAGTGGATTGCTCAGCCCTGGGCTCTCGCGCCTGGCGGCGGTAGTAGTCATTGAGCTTGTGAAAGGCGATGCTGCGTAGCCAGGTGTACAACTGGCTGTCGCCGCGGAATCTGTCCAGTGAACCCAGGGCGGCGACGAAGACCTCCTGAACCAGGTCCTCGGCGACTACCCTGTTCCTGCCCACGTGTTCCAGCAGGAGAAAGAAGAGCCTCTTCTGAAATACGGAATAGAACTCCTCTATGGCTGCGTTGTCGCCTGCGCGCAGTTTCTCGACCAACTGCGTTTCGTAACTGCGGGATGTCGAAGCAGTTGTACTCATGTTGCCTCTCTTCTACTGTCCTGTGTTATGTATCTCTAAGATACCAGGGGATCGGGGCCTGGGGAATCACCCGTTAGTCCTGCAGACAATAGGAGATTCGTACTACTTCCGCAGCAGGCTTGGCCATCTGGTGAAGAAAATATCGCGTGAAGCTGTCGGTCTTATAGCTCCGGTGCAAAGCCCGAAGTGATAGAATATGGCTAGGGAGAGCGACTGCCAAGCCGACGCGGGCCCCTCGGGTACTCGCTCGCCGATCAGTTCATTCAGGCAAAGGAGATCATGATCGAGACAAGAAACAGAGAAGAAGGCAAAGAGCATGTCCTCAAGATGGCCAGAGAGCAGAACGTGAAGTTCATCAGGCTATGGTTTACCGATATCCTGGGCTTTCTGAAGAACTTCGCCATTACGGTTGAGGAACTCGAGGGGGCGATGGAGGAGGGCATGGGGTTTGATGGCTCCTCAATTCAAGGATTTGCCCGGATAGACGAAAGCGATATGGTGGCAATGCCTGATCCTGATACCTGGTGTCTACTACCATGGCGGCCGACAGATAACAACACAGTGGCCAGGATGTTCTGTGATATATATAAGCCGCGCGGGGGGCACTTCGAGGGAGACCCCAGATACGTACTGAAGAGGAATCTGAAGCGAGCTCACGACATGGGGTACACGTTCCACGTGGGGCCGGAACTGGAGTATTTCTACTTCCAGGATTCGAAAGGAACCCAGGGGTTGGACGATGGGGGCTACTTCGACATGACGTCCTCGGATATCGCGTCTGATCTCAGGCGAGAGACGGTTCTTATGCTCATGGATATGGGCATAGCCGTGGAGTACTCCCATCACGAAGCTTCCTTCAGCCAGCACGAGATAGACATGAGGTACACCGACGCGCTAACCATGGCCGACAATGTGATGACGTACCGCCTGGTGGTGAAGCAGGTCGCTCAGCGACACGGAGTGTACGCTACCTTCATGCCCAAACCGGTCTTCGGGATGAACGGCAGCGGTATGCATGTCCACCAGTCGCTGTTTGAAGGTGACAGGAACGCCTTCTTCGACATAGATGATGAGTACTGCCTTTCCAGAACCGCCAGGTGCTTCGTTGCCGGGCTTCTCAGGCATGCTCCGGAGATCACCGCGGTGACCAATCAATGGGTGAACTCATACAAGAGGCTGGTCTCGGGTTACGAAGCGCCGGTCTACGTCTCCTGGGCGAGGCAGAATCGCTCCGACCTCATACGGGTCCCGGAGTACCGTCGCGGTAGAGAGAAATCGACTAGGATCGAGTTGCGGTCGCCCGACCCGGCATGCAATCCGTACTTAGCGTTCAGCGTCATCCTGGCTGCGGGACTGGAGGGGATAGAGAAGGGGTACGAGGTGCCCGATCCCATTGAAGATAACGTCTACGACATGACCGAAGAGGAACGAAGCAGGCTGGGGATAGGGACGCTGCCCGCCAGTCTCCTGGAGGCAGTGATACTGACTGAGAGGAGCGGATTGGTGCGCAAGGCTCTGGGGGATCACGTCTTCGAGGCCTTCATCAGGAACAAGAAAATCGAGTGGGACAACTACCGCAGCCACGTGACCGATTACGAACTCAAGAAGTACCTGCCGATATTGTGAGATCCTCAGTACACCTGGAACACACCCGGTGCCGGGCGACTGTATGAAGAAGCTCTTGCCCGGTGGCAACGGATCCGGTGTCTACCGCCAGGCCCTGCGGTGCCCGGACGGCGAGGAACGATAGGGAATGCCAGCGTATCGAGTTGAAGTTGCCGTAAAGGACGGCCTCCGCGACCCGCGGGGGGAAGCCCTGCATAAGGACATCCTCGACCTCGGCATCTCGGGCGTGGAACGAGCGCGGGTCAGCGACGTATATGTTATCGAGGGAGGCCTCGGCGAAGACGATCTGGAGCGGATCTGTGACCAGTTGCTTGCGGACCCCGTAGTTGATAAGTACTCCTATGACATATCCGACACACGGCACTTACCGCAGAGCTATCGCCTGGTCGAAGTCGCCTACAATCCGGGCGTGATAGACCCCGTGGAGGAGAGCGTTCGGAAGGGAATCCGTGATCTCGGTATAACTGCGGTCAACTCGGTGAAGACCGCCAGGAGATATCTGCTGAGGGGCGATATCTCCGAAGACGCCTTTCAGTCTATCTGTTACAGGCTGTTGGTCAACCGCGTCATCCAGCATGTGGTTACAGGGTCTGAGGCGGCATCCGTGCCATCGACGCAATACGAGTTCGTCCTGAACAGGGTGGATCTGCTGAGTGCCGGCGACAGCGAACTGATGAAAATGGGAGGAAGCAGACTCTCGCTGAACCTGAGCGAGATGAAGCAGATTCGGGACTACTTCGCGGGACAGGGTCGGAATCCCACCGACATCGAGCTCGAGACCCTGGCGCAGACCTGGTCCGAGCACTGCGTACACAAGACCTTCCGGGCCAAGATCAAGCTCGGGCAGTTGACTATCAACAACCTGCTCAAGAGCACGATCGTGAAGGCGACGGAGGAACTGAACAAGCCCTGGTGTCTTTCGGTCTTCAAGGACAACTCAGGGGTAATCGACTTCGACGGGAGCAATGCTATCTGTTTCAAGGTGGAGACACATAATCACCCGTCGGCGCTCGAGCCCTACGGGGGGGCTGCGACGGGCATAGGAGGTGTGATCAGGGATGTGCTGGGCACGGGACTGGGAGCGAAGCCCATAATGAACACCGATGTCTTCTGCTTCGGCCCGCCCGACTTTCCTTACGAGAGGCTGCCTGAGGGCGTGCTGCATCCCCGGCGCATCTTCAGGGGCGTTCGTGCCGGTGTGGCCGACTATGCGAACCGGCTGGGGATTCCCACGCTCAACGGAGCCGTACTCTTCGATGAGCGATATGTGGGAAACCCGCTGGTCTTCTGCGGAACGGTGGGACTGCTGCCGATCGGCATGAGCAGGATGGGACGGCAGGAGCCGGGCGACCTGGTCGTGCTCGTGGGCGGCAGGACGGGACGCGACGGAATTCACGGCGTCACTTTCGCGTCAGCAGAACTCACCACGGAGTCCGAGAGTGTTTCGGCCAGTTCGGTTCAGATCGGGAATCCTATCATGGAGAAGAAGGTCATCGATGTCCTGATGAAGGCGCGGGACCTGGGACTATATCGGCGGATAACGGATTGCGGAGGGGGAGGTCTGTCATCAGCGGTGGGAGAGATGGCGGCCGAGACAGGAGTGATAGTTCACCTTGAGAGAGTCCCGCTCAAGTATGCAGGGCTGTCCTACAGGGAGATATGGCTATCCGAATCGCAGGAGAGGATGGTGCTGGCGGTGCCGCCGAACCACGTCGAGGAGCTGCTTGCTGTCTGTCGGGGAGGAGATGTCGAGGCCACGGTCATCGGTGAGTTCACCGACGACCGGCGATTGCAGCTCTTCTATGAAGGTAACTCCGTCGGCGATATGGACATGTCGTTCCTGCATGAGGGCATTCCTCAGATCGAGCGGGAGGCGGTGTGGGAGCAACCGCACCATCCGGAGCCGGATTTTCCCCAGCCCGCCGATCTCGGGCCGGACCTGCTGCGAATACTGGGCTCGTGGAATGTCTGCTCCAAGGAGTGGGTGATACGCCAGTACGATCATGAGGTGCAGGGCGGCAGTGTTCTCAAGCCTCTCGTGGGAGAATGCAGTGATGGTCCCGGCGACGCAGCCATAATCAGGCCGGTACTCGATTCCGACAGGGGCATAGTTGTTTCCAACGGCATCAACCCCAAATACGGGGACATCGACCCGTACTGGATGGCTGCTTCGGCCATAGAGGAAGCATTGCGGCAGATCGTTGCAGTCGGGGGTAACCTCGAGAGGGTGGCCCTGCTGGACAACTTCTGCTGGGGCAATCCCGACAAGCCCGACAGGCTCGGTGCCCTGGTGAGGGCAGCGCAAGGATGCTATGACGCAGCGGTCGTATATGAGACTCCCTTCATCTCCGGCAAGGATAGCCTGTACAACGAGTATGAGACCGGGAGCCACAGCATCTGCATTCCGCATACGCTGCTGATCTCGGCGGTATCGGTGATGGAGGATGTCAAGAGGGCGGTTTCAATGGACTGCAAACAGAGGGGCGATCGCATCTACGTTGTCGGCACCACCTGGAACGAACTGGGCGGGTCGCATTACTACAGCATTCATGGCTACACAGGCAACAACGTGCCCAAGGTGAATCCTGCCAAAGGCAAGCGACTCATGGATGCGCTCAGCTCAGCCATAGAGCAGGGACTGGTACTGTCCTGTCATGATTGCAGCGAGGGAGGGATAGGAGTGGCCGCTGCTGAGATGGCGTTCTCCGGAGGGCTCGGGCTGGAGCTAAGACTGGAGCAGGTCCCGCTTGGCGAACCGATGAGCCGCGACGATTACGTGCTGTTCTCAGAATCAAACACGCGTTTCCTGGTGGAAGTAAGTCCCGAGAACAGTTCCGCGTTTGAGAGTGCGATGACCGGTGTCCATTGCGCAGCCATCGGCCGGGTCAAAGAGGGCGAAAACCTGGAGGTTTTCGGCCTGTCGGGCAGAGTGGTGGTGGCGATTCCCCTTGAGGAACTGAAGGAAGCGTGGCAGAGACCGCTACGCTGGTAGGACGATGGTGGTATGGCTGAAGTAAGAACCGTTGTGCTCCGGGCTCCCGGAACCAACTGTGACATGGAGACGGCGTTCGCCTTTGAGCTTGCCGGTGCGGTCGTGGAATTCGCGCACATCAATGAACTGCTTGGAAGGGAGAGACAGCTTTCCGATTACCAGATACTGGCTATTCCCGGCGGGTTTACCTATGGAGACGATATCTCAGCCGGGAGAATCCTGGCCAATGAACTCAGGCTGAAGCTCGGGGAAGATATCCGGCGGTTCTTAGATGAGGGAAAGCTCATCCTGGGTATCTGCAACGGCCTGCAGGTCTTGCTTAAGGCGGGCATACTGCAGGGGTCTATGGATG
>JBLRXG010000079.1:0-5770 GCA_047920855.1 Dehalococcoidia bacterium
CTGTATCCATCCCCTGATCCTGAAGAGCATAGGCACAGAGCTTGTTGTGAAACCCGATCCCGCGTCCCTCTTGCCTCATATAAAGAAACACACCGCGATCCTCTTCGGCTATACGCCGCAACGCCATCTCGATCTGAGCCCCGCAATCGCACCTTAAGCTACAGAAAACATCTCCGGTCAGACACTCACTGTGCACACGAACCAGTATCGGCTCATCACCCGACAGATCGCCTTTGACCAGAGCGATGTGCTCGGCCGCATCAACGGAGCTTCTGTAAGCCACGGCCCTGAACTCACCATACTTGGTGGGGAGTCTCGCCTCAGTCACTTTGTGCACCAGTTTCTCATGCCTGATGCGGTAGGCAATCAAGTCAGCGATGGCCACGATCTTGAGGTCGAACGCGGTTGCCATAGCCTCAAGCTGAGGCAGGTGAGCCATAGTCCCATCCTCGTCCATGATCTCACAGATCACGCCCGCAGGATACAGCCCGGCCAGCCTGGCAAGATCGACGATAGCTTCAGTGTGTCCTGCCCTTACCAGGACGCCACCTTCCCTGGCCCGAATCGGGAATACGTGCCCCGGCTGAACCAGGTCGTCTGCCTTGGTATCAGGATCAAGCACGGTCTTGATGGTCTGTGACCTATCAAAAGCGGATATCCCGGTTGTAACCTTGTCCTTGGCCTCTATAGATACCGTGAATGCAGTGGAGAAGCGCGACGTATTATTGTTGACCATCAACGGTATTCCGAGTTCGTCGACCCTCTGCCCGGCGATAGGAAGGCAGATCAACCCCCTGCCATGCTTGGCCATGAAGTTGATGGCCTCGGGAGTAACCTTCTCGGCAGCGATAGCCAGATCGCCCTCATTCTCCCGTGCCTCGTCATCTACGAGGATTATGAACTTACCTGCTCTGATGTCCTCAATCGCCTCGGAGACACTAGCCAGCATCCGCCCCCCCGGTGAACCCGTATTCGTTAAGGAACTCAAGGGTTATATCCGATCTGCTCCGTTGCCTCAACCGTTCAACATACTTCGCGATAATATCGGTCTCCAGATTCACTACGTCGCCAGACCTTCTCATTCCCAGCGTAGTTTTCTCCATAGTGTACGGCGCTAGAGACACAGAGAAGGAAAACGCATCGAAGGCCGCGACCGTGAGACTTACACCGTCGATAGCTATGGAGCCCTTATCCACGATATACGGCATCAGTTTGGCGGGTGCCGAGATCCTCATGACCTGGCCTCCCTCTTCTCCCTTAATATCCATTACTTCTCCTGTGTCGTCCACATGACCCAGAACCATATGCCCCCCGAGTCGCCCTCCCAGAACCAGTGCCCTCTCTAGATTTACTAGGTCGTTGTATGACAGGCCGCCGAGGTTGGTGCGACGCAGAGTCTCAGCCATAATATTAGCACTGAACCCGCGCTTTTCCAAGGAGACAATGGTCAGACAGGCACCATTGATCGCGATACTGTCCCCTGTGTTCATCCCCTCGAGCACCTTCACAGCTTCGAAGGCAAGGCGATAGCGGCCCGTCTCCTTGACTACGCCTATCTCCTCAATGATACCTGTAAACATTCATATGCACTCGCAGAAGACTACTGCCCTTGCGATTGCCCCTTGTCAACGTATCCAGACACCAACACATCATCCCCGAATTTCTTTATGTCAACTCGCGTGAGCCGTAGAGCTTCAGCCATCGTATTGACGCCGTTTCCCCGGACACCCACAGCCCCCTTGCCTCCGATTATGACCGGTGAGATGAAAACCTTCACTTTGTCCACCAGACCATTATCGAAGAGCGAGCCCAGAAGCTCTCCACCACCTTCCACCAGGACAGTCACAATCCCCCGTCTGCCCAGCAATCTGAACAGCTCGACAACATCCACGCCCCCTCCTCTGGCGGGCAACTCCAGCACTTCAGCGCCAGCCTTCACAAAATCCCCCCTCTTTGCAGGATCCATCGGCTCTTTAACCGCAAGCAAGACTCCACCCGGCGGCTCAAAGACGTGCGCGCCGATCGGCACTCTTCCCGTGCTGTCCACAATCAAGCGAAGAGGCTGCATCTTGCCCGTACCACCCTTGCCACCACAACCCCGGGCTGTCAGATGAGGATCATCAGCAACAATCGTGTTTGCACCCACCATGATGGCATCGGCCCCATAACGCAGGCCGTGGGCATACTTCCTCGCCTCCTCCCTGGTTATCCATTTGGAGTCACCCGTCTTCGTTGCTATCTTGCCATCAAGGCTCATAGCGAACTTCGCTATCACGAAGGGCATACCCGTGGTGATTTGTTTGATGTATGCCTCGTTTATCTCGCAGGCCTCTCTTTCGCACATGCCCACGTAGGTTCTGATACCAGCTTCATTCAGCCTGGCTATTCCTCGCCCTGAAACCACAGGGTTAGGATCAAGCAAGGCAACATGAACCTCGGAAACGCCCGCCTCGATTATCGCTTCAGTGCAGGGCGGCGTACGACCGTAGTGAGAACAGGGCTCGAGCGTAACATACAGCACAGCCCCTCGCGCCTTTTCACCGGCCTGACGAAGAGCCATGACCTCAGCATGCTCAGAGCCGGCAGGCTGGGTGTAACCCATCCCTATAGCAAGCCCGTCCCTGACAACCACAGCTCCCACTGCCGGGTTGGGACTGGTGCACCCGATCGCCAGCCTGGCCAGGGTGAGGGCATACTCCATGTACTGCTCGGGAGGCATCAGCGTGCGCCTCCTTGGGCTGCATCACCTGAAGAGTCCGCTGGTAGTAGCTTCACCATCTGCTGCAGACATACTACCCGTCTCGACAGACAAGTCAAGTCTTGACGGGTTCGCTCCTATTCTAACAACAGCTCAAGTGAAGTGCAAAGAAAGGGCTCGCAGATGGAGAAACCATCGTGTATTAGATATAATGGTAGTCCTGAAGCATGAAGAGGCCGTTCGAGATCGTTGACCACACCGCAGATGTAGGCATCGTGGCTTATGGCCGGGATGTCGAAGAGCTGTTTGCCAATGCCGCCATGGCTCTGTTCAGCCTCATCACCGATGTCGATAGCGTCGAAGAGAAGGTCAGGCTCAATACGGAGGTGGGTGGCGATGGCATAGAGAACCTATTGGTTAACTGGCTGAACGAGCTCATCTACATCTTTGATGTTCAGCGGATTCTGTTCAGACGCATTGAAGTTGCGGGGTTCACCGGAGATCACCTTGAGGCGGTCTGTTACGGCGAGCACCTCAACCCCACCAGGCACACGCTCAAGGTCGGAGTCAAGGCAGCGACTTATCATATGCTGCAACTGGATAGAGACGGCGACGGTTACCGGGCACAGGTGATCTTCGACATCTAGGAGTTCTGAACATGACAGCATGGCAAGGGCAACTGATCAGGGTGGACGACTACCGGTGGAAGATTCCTGAGACCTACAAGACCGGCATGAGAGTCCCGGGCATGATATATGCCAGCCGGGAGATGCTGGAGGCCATGCGTGAAGATCAGACGCCCGAACAGGTAGCTAACGTTGCCTTCCTGCCGGGCATAGTGGGCTATTCCCTGGCCATGCCGGATATCCATTGGGGTTACGGATTCCCCATAGGAGGAGTTGCCGCGATGGATGTCAGCAAGGGTGTAGTGTCCCCCGGCGGAGTCGGTTATGACATCAACTGCGGCGTGAGGCTGTTGCGTACTGATCTCAGCGAAGATGAGGTTAGACCCAAGATGGCTCAGCTGGTCAACGGGCTGTTCAGTGAAATACCGTCCGGACTTGGCTCGGAAGGCAAGATAAGGGTGGGCCGCAAGGAGATGAACGATCTCATGGTTGAAGGAGCCCGTTGGGCAGTCAGGCGTGGCCTGGGTACTGAGGAAGACCTGGAGGTTACGGAGGAGAACGGATGCATGGGAGGTGCCGACCCTGGGAGGATAAGCGACAGAGCTGCGAAGAGAGGCATGCCTCAGGCCGGTACGCTGGGCTCGGGGAATCATTTTCTGGAGATCCAGGCGGTGAAGGAGATATTCGAGACTGAAGCCGCCAGCGTCATGGGCATCAACGAAATAGGCCAGGTACTGGTTCTGATTCACACCGGGTCTAGAGGGTTTGGTCACCAGGTCTGCACTGACCACCTTCGTGTCATGGAGCAGGCAATATCCACGTACGGGATCAAGCTCCCTGATCGCCAACTCGCCTGTGCTCCGATCGATTCGCCGGAAGGCCGTGCATACCTGGCCGCCATGGCATGTGCTGCGAACTATGCATGGGCTAACAGGCAGTGCATTGCCCACTGGATCAGAGAGTGTTTCTCCAGGGTTCTCGGCAAGGGTCCCGAGAAACTGGGCATGAAGCAGATCTATGACGTGGCCCACAACATAGCCAAGATCGAGGAGCACGTTGTATCCGGCCGTAAGCTTAAAGTATGTGTTCATCGCAAGGGCGCTACGAGAGCCTTTCCCCCGGGTCACAAGGACACTCCCGGCTGTTACGGGAGTATAGGGCAGCCCGTGCTCGTTCCCGGAGACATGGGACGCTGCTCATTCATAGCCGTGGGCACTCAAGGGGCCATGGAGGAAACCTTCGGATCAACATGCCATGGTGCCGGTAGAATACTCAGCCGCGGCGCCGCCAAGCGCAGCATGAGGGGTGAGGACGTGGTTCAGGAGTTACAGCGCAGGGGCATCACGGTGAAGGCAGAGAACATCCATTCACTGGCTGAGGAGGCATCGCAGGCGTACAAAGATGTTACAGAGATAATCGAGGTTGTTCATAGAGCAGGCATCTCCCGAAAGGTGGCCATGACAGTACCCCTGGGCATCATCAAGGGCTAGTCGCCTCACCCTGCTCCTGAACTCGCTGTAGAGACCGTCCACTCAAAGCGATACCACCACCCCTCTGATTCATGATTACCCCGGCTCTCGCATGGACAGGCCTGCGCTGGTCACACCTGCCTCGCAGATCATTTGACTGCTAACTGGTAAAGCTATAGAATGGCCTGGCCACACGATCCGAAAGCCACAATAACATGAAGCTCGTGGAACAGATGCTTAAGGGCGATACCCTCGCCCTATCGCGCCTCATCACTCAGGTTGAGAACGAGAGCAATCAGGTCCCCGAGATCATGAAGCTCATCATTCCACATCTCGGACGGGCCCATCGCATAGGAGTAACAGGCCCCCCCGGAGCGGGTAAGAGCACCCTGGTGGACAAACTGACCGCACTGATGCGGAGGCAGAACCTCACGGTCGGGATAGTGGCTGTTGACCCCACCAGCCCCTTCAGCGGCGGCGCAGTCCTGGGTGACCGCATAAGGATGCAGCAGCACTATCTGGACAACGGTGTGTTCATACGTAGTATGGCGACCCGGGGCAGTATGGGAGGGCTGCCGCAGACGGCCAGTTCGGTGATCAGGCTGCTGGACGCTGCCGGCAAAGACGTGATCCTGGTGGAGACGGTGGGCGTGGGGCAGAGCGAGGTGGATGTAATGGAGAAGACCGACACGGTGATCGTCATACAGTGCCCGGAATCCGGCGATGCGGTGCAGACCATGAAGGCTGGCCTGTTCGAGATCGCCGACATATTCGTCGTGAACAAGTCCGACCATCCCGATGCGGATAAGCTTCTCCGTGACATACAGGCCATGCTGAACCTTCGAGAACCGGACTGGTGGGACATACCCGTTGTGGCAACGGAGGCAGTCAACGACGTCGGAGTCGAAGAACTCTACCGGCAGATCCAGCTGCATTACCGGGCCCTCTGTGATACCGGGCAGCTCTCGGAGCGCCGT
>JBLRXG010000080.1:0-5755 GCA_047920855.1 Dehalococcoidia bacterium
GGCTGGAGAGAAAAGTGGCTAGCTCTTTTACCTTAGGGCTCACCTGGCAACCCTTGTCCAGCCCCATCTTCTCATCTAGAAGGAAACGGTACTTGCCATTACTATCTCGATACATCCTTCGCTTGATCCACACATCTCCAAAGACGGTGACTATGCGGTGCGGCTTCAGGGCTTCTACCTTAAGACTCCGATCCTTCTGCCTCATCAGATCCTCATCTATGCTTTCCAGCAATGCCTTCGCCACTTCCTGAGCCAAACTACACGTCCACTTGAACACTTCCTCCTCCCACCTCCCCACATCCGCCTTGAGTTTTACGGCTAACTGCTCTATGCTTTCCATCGAGAGACCTCCTTAATCTAAAGATTGACTTTCCAGCCATCTCGAAATTCTGTGGGGTCTCTCTTCTATTTGCAACCCCGACCGACCAAAATGTTACAGTAACTCGAATGCATTATCGAGGACCCAGATGAGTCGGCGCCAACCGAGAAGGGATACTGCATAATAGAGGTCTCGAGTCTCCTCTTGCCACGGCTATACAACCCATGTGATTATGGTTAGAATAGTACGGGATCTGTCTGTGAGAAGACCGAGACGAATAGGAGGTTGTCTATGCCTGAGTTAACCTGGGCTGATGTAGTTGCCTGGCTGTACGACCATGGCCCCACCATACTGATCATAGTGGTGGTGGGAGCCCTGCTATGGTTGGGCCTGAACAGGATCCTGCCGCCCATTGTGCGCAGAGCCGTGGCGCAGACAAGGCACAAGGAGAGCAAGGAGGGCATGGAGAAGAGGACGAACACTCTCCTGTTCGTATTCAAGGGGGTGGGACGGGTCTTCATCGTCATTGTGGGTCTGATGATGATACTGTCCGAGGTGGGAATACCTATAGCTCCCGTGCTGGCTGGTTTCGGTGTCGTCGGCATAGCCATAGGCTTCGGCGCCCAGTACTTGATAAGGGATATCATCTCCGGTACATTCATCATATTGGAGAACCAGTACCGGGTAGGCGACGTGGCCCGGGTGGCCGATGTCACCGGCACGGTAGAGGAGGTTGGCCTGAGGAAGACCGTGCTGCGTGACCTGGACGGGATCGTTCATCACGTACCGAACGGTGAGATCAGGGTGTCCAGCAACTTCACCAGGCACTTCGCCAGGGTCAACCTCGATGTCTCGGTATCGTATGGGACGGACCTCGACCACGCCATTAGCGTAATCAATCGCGTGGGCAACGAACTCGCTGAGGACACAGAGTGGCGCCAGGTTATCAGGACTCCTCCCCAGGCGGTCAGGGTCAACAAGCTGGGTGACTCCGGAATCGATATCAAGATCGTGGGAGAGGTCAAGCCCATGCAGCAGTGGGCAACAATGGGTCAACTCAGGCTTCGTCTGAAGAAGGCCTTTGATGCCGAGGGCATAGAGATACCCTGGCCTCACACGAAGGTGTACTTCGGCAATCCTCTGCCGGATTCTGCCAAGAAGGAAGACCCGCCACCGCAGGCCTGACGACGAGAAGCAAGCTGCTGGCCTTTGGTCGGGCGCTTTTCTGCAGGGGCGGCACCGATCGCTTCGAAAAGCCGCGTCCTGGTTGAGCACAACGACTGACACCTATCGAGACTGCCGTCCTCACCTGTCGCAGTATGCATTGCCGCGTCGTACCAGGCCGCATCGCAGCCCGTGTGGCGGCCCTAGAGGCCATCATAGCTTCGGGACCGGTTAGCACTCGCATATGGCTATTGACAAAGCCCGCATGCCTATCTATAATGAAAAGTACCTAGTATTGCGATGTAGTGGCAGAAGAGACAAGGGTTGCTAGAAGGCCAATGAGTATCAGGGAACAAGAGATTCAGGTAGAGTTCCCGAACAGAATTGGAGGATAGCGCTCTATGGAGAAGCCGAACAGACTGCGTCGCTTGGAGGATCTGGCTCGTGCTGTTGCTTATCGTCAGGAGTTGATCAGGCACGAGTACTGGCCGCGCACGAAGCTTGAGGACTTGCAGCAGCGACGGCTGGCGAAGATCCTTGACTGGGCGAGTCGACGCTCCCCCTTCTACCGCGAGTTGTGCAGGACTCACCGGCTTGGTCCTCCCTACAAGCTGCAGGACTTCCCCATTATGGACAAACAGGCCTACATGGAGCGCTTTGACGAGATCGTCACAGATCCCCGTCTGCGTTTATCGTCCCTCCAGGAGCACATGGCCAGCATGTCGGGGGATGAGTATTACATCGGTGAGTACCGCGTGCTTACCACCGCGGGCAGTTCCGGACAGAAGACGGTGATAGTCTTCAACCGAAAGGAATGGAGTACTCAAGAAGCGGCAAGCATGCGCATCGCGAGCATGATGGGAGTGTTGCCTTTCTCGAGGAAGCGTCCCAAGATCGTCACCATAGGTTCTCCCAGCCCGCTTCACGACAGCTACCGTCTCCCCTTGAGTATGGATATAGGGCTATACCGCTATCACGTGCTGCCGGCTACGGCTCCCATCGAGGAACTGGTCTGTCAGCTGAACACCCTGCAACCTTACATTCTTCGGGGCTTTCCCTCCATGCTGGGGCTGCTCGTGACGGAACAGATATTGGGACGCCTGGACATCAGTCCCTGTGTTGTTGCCGGTGGTGGGGAGCCGTTCAGCGGCGAACTGAGAAAGCAGGTAAACGCTGTGTGGGGAAGCTCCGTCTTCGACATCTACGGTACCCAGGAGGGGCTCCGGGCCATGGAGTGCAGTGTCGACGGCGGGTTGCACATTTTCGAGGACCTGGGAATAGTCGAGGTGGTTGATGAGGACAACCGGCCTGTACCCGAAGGTATACTGGGACACAAGATCCTGTTCACAAGTCTTGTAGGCTTCACTCAGCCGGTAATCCGCTACGAGATATCGGACATGATGGTATTGGCTCCTGAGCCATGTCCGTGCGGCCAGCCGTTCCGTCGCATTCTCGCCATCAACGGCAGAAACGACGACGTGATCTACCTCGAAGGCATGGGCGGGAACCAGGTTGCCGTTCATCCTGTACACTTTTGGGACGTTCTGGAAAGCTATGAGGCGATACGCCAGTATCAGGTGGTTCATGAGCCGGATGGCCTCCGTCTGCGACTGGTGTTCGCGGAGGGGAATGGTAACATAGCTCGCAGTGTCAGGGAGCAATTGGTGCGGAAGTTGCGCACCCTGGGCGCGACATGTCCGTCCATCAGTGTCGAGTTGGTGACCACGTTGGAGGATCGCTCGCGCAATATGGGGAAGTGGAAGAACATCGTCTCCAACGTGGATAGGTCTACGCTTGTCGGTGCTGGACGTCGGTGAATGGCCGGAAACACTGTGAGCAGCCCAGCAGGCCGCCCATAAACCCTCAGTCAAAGAGAAGGATATGAGAAGGACACGGATCATTGACACCCTGTTGAGGGCTGTGTTGCGGCCGCTATTGCCCGCCATCCACAGGCTCTTCACGGTCGTGCTCGGCATAAGATCGCCGGGAAGAAGCGGCGGCATCATACTCATCGAGCTAACAAGGCACAAAGGCAGCACGATCAAGCTAGCGGATGGCAGTGAAGTCAGGCACGGCGACCGTGTCATCAAGCTGCACCTGGACAATGTCTGGATTGCTGAGAGGCGGCAATCGGGATTGAGAACAGGAACCTCAGCCTTGCCGAGGGGAGTTGCCCGGTGCTTCAGGGATGGTTTCAAACTCCTTGCCGCCCAGGTAGCGGATGGAAGCTACGGCAACGTCGTCGCGGTGTACGGCTGGACCGTCCTTCATAGCGGCGCCAGGAGACTGGGATTTCAGGTCTTCGAGTTACCGGGTACACTAAGGACGAAGCTGGCGCAACTGTATATTACGAGTTTGATGCGGTTCTACAGCATCCGGGGACAGCGCAGGTACAAAGCGTCACGTGAGCATCTCAAGGTCAAGGCGGTCTGGCTCTCCCGGGACGAACTTTTGAGAATCTACCACTCTTGCTGATTGACCTGCCTGCACCAGTCAAGAGGTAGACGCAGTCCCGGTTTTCCGGTGTCGGTCGGTGGTGGATCTTCGCCTGAGTACAGTCACAGGGCTTCATCCGGCTATTCGCCCATTATCTGTATGACGATCCTTCTCGACCTGGGTCGATTATCGAAGTCTACGAAGACTATCTGCTGCCAGGTGCCCAGAGTCAGCCTCTTGTTCGCAAATGGGATCACAAGCGAAGCTCCCAGCATGGAGGCGCGGACGTGAGAGTGGCCATTGCCGTCGCCCCAGGTTCTGTTATGCTCATAGGTGATGCCGCGGGGTATGAGTCTCTCCCACATGTTCCTGAAGTCAGAGGCCAGATGAGGCTCGTATTCTATGGTGGTCATTCCTGCTGTTGAACCGACGACGAATAGGGTGACCGTGCCGCTCTCAATTCCGGCTGCCTCCACCTTCCTCGCAACTTCGGAGGTTATGTCGATTATGTCGCAATCGCCTCTGGATTCCAGGGTTATGTCACCGGTCAGCACCGTCACAGTCTCACCTCCTGCCATATGATGTCGTCCATCTCGAATACGGGCCCGTCGCGGCATACCTGCTTCAGGCCCTGCCTGGTTCTTATGGTGCATCCGTAGCAGGCGCCGAAGCCGCATCCCATCCTCACTTCCAGCGAGACCTGGCAGCTATTCAGTCCGGACAGTCTATTTCTGTTGCCCGGGGTACCAGAACGACGAAGCAGGTCTGCCATCGCTTCATACATGCCTAGCGGGCCGCAGGCACAGATGTGGTCGGCACGGTCGAGGAATTCCGGCAGAACGTCCGTCGCCATGCCTCTTCTGCCTGCGCTTCCGTCTTCGGTTACGGGAACGAACTCCACATCCTGTGGCAACGGCTGCCAACTCTCGTGGCCATGTACGGACTCCAGAGGCAATGATGCGGCGGTGTCCGGTCTTGGCGAAGAGCCACTCCTGGCTAGGTCGAACGAGTAGAGCTGGCTGGCTGTGCTGGCCCCGTGAACCAGGGTTATGCTGTGCGGCAGCGAGGCCTGCGTCAGTGGTGGCTCCAGGAGGTGCTGTATCAGAAAAACCAGCGGTGCGATGCCCATGCCACCGGCTACCAGCAGGAGGTGCTGCGATTTTCCTGGCTTCCCCGGCGAGATGACGAATCCCCTGCCCAGTGGGCCGATAACGTCGATTATGTCGCCTCGCTCTCGCTGTGCCAGCCAGAGCGTGCCTCCGCCCGTTACCCTGAATAGAACGGCAACCTCGCTCTTGCCGGAATCCTGATCGAATCGGCACTGATGAATGCTCAGGGGACGGCGCAGAGGGAAGTCTCCGCAGCGCACCGTTACGAACTGGCCGGGCTGTGCTGAACGAGCTATGTTCGGTGCCTCAATCCACATGAGGTGCACGCCGGGCATTACCTCAGTATTGGAGGCTACGCCGCACCTGGTCTGTTCCATGTTTGATCTCTATCATACTACATCACCGCCCTCACTTTCTGCCCCTCAGATACTCTCCAAGGGGTTGAATGTTGAATACATGGCCGCTATCCGACAACGCTCCTATGACTGCTCTGACTGTATCCAGAGAGGTGAAACAGGGGATGCCTTTCTCCGCAGCGGCGCGCCTGATAGCCATTCCGTCCTGCAACTGGACACGGCCGCCTGTGATGGTGTTCATCACTCCGCTCACAGAGCCGTTCTGGATAACATCGACAACGTTTGGATGTCCCTCGCCCAGTTTCTTAGTTACCGTCCTGACAGGAAGGCCGATAGCCTCTATCATGGAGGATGTTCCCTCGGTGGCACAG
>JBLRXG010000081.1:0-5685 GCA_047920855.1 Dehalococcoidia bacterium
GCCTATATGTCCGGCCATTCCTCGCCGTCCTTCAGACTATCGAGATAGCCCTGCAGGATCAGGGCTGCCGCCATGGCGTCCAGCCCGGCCCTGGCTCTGAAACTGTGGTGCCTTGCCCCTCTCTTGGCGGCGGAGCGCAGCTTCTGTCCCTTGCTGCGGGCTTCGGTCTTGAGCCGCTCGGCGGTCTGTGTTGACAGCCTCTCGTCCCACAGTTGTATGTCGAAGGCACTGAGGTGCCCCTCAGGCGACGTCTCGGAAGCCCTCAACCGCAGCCTGTCTACAAATGCAGTTACCTTGTTGGCCTGCCTTCCAAGCCGTCCGTCCATGTGTCGCGGCAGGCCGACCACGATTCGCTCAACACGGTGTTGCCCGACAAGCCTGAGAACCGCATCTATAAGGGCGTCTTCGTCCGGACTATCGAGCACAGTCAAAGGAGTCGCCAGAATCCCCTCGGGATCGCTGATGGCAACCCCGGTTCGCCTGTCTCCAACATCAAGCCCTAAGCTACGCACTCTCCCTCTCCTCGATCATATTCGCCCCCGTCTCTTCGCTTCCCCGTTCGCGCCCGCGGAACCGGGGGCAAGAACTCCGGCGCATCTCCCACGGCACTTAACTCCGTATCAGAATGACGGTCCTTCGTTCACAACAGCAGCGGAGGCTCATATTGGACAGCAGTCTACTCGGAAGCACGGCCCGCGACGATGCCCTTCACCAGCTTAAGCGCTTCATCGATCCTGGCTGCCTCCCTGCCTCCCGCCTGGGCCATGGCCGCCTTTCCTCCGCCTCCACCACCCGTGGCTTTAGCCACCTGGTTGACGATATCGCCGGCGTGAAAACCCCTGGCGGTAAGATCGGGTGTCACCATGGCCAGAAAGCTGGGCTTGCCATTATGGACCATGGCCAGAACGACCACGGCGCTCTTGAGCCTATCCTTCAGCATGTCGCCCATCTGTCTGAGAACGGGCATGGTCATGGTCGGCACCCTGGCCGTCAGGACCGTGACTCCATCCACCTGCTCTGCCCGCCCGGACAGATCATCGGCAATCCTCCGTGACAGCTCTCTTTCAAGCGAAAGCGCCCTCTTGCGCTCGGCCTCCAGTTCGGTGACAAGCGCCTTCACCTTGCCCGGCGCCTCATCCAGTGAACCCTCAACCTCCCCGGCTATGCTCTTGAGAGCAGCCACGCGAGACTCAACCAGCGATTCAGCTTTTCTCCCCGTCACCGCCTCGATGCGGTGAAGTCCCACTCCTATACTGCTCTCAGCCGTTATCAGGAACAACCCGATCTCCCCGGTCGAATCGACATGAGTCCCGCCACAGAGTTCCTTGCTTATCGCCGGCTCTCCGATCTGCAGCACGCGGACGTCTTCACCGTACTTCTCCTCGAAGAGCGCGATTGCGCCTTCGGCAATGGCCTGATCATGAGGAAGGAATCTTGCCTCCACCTTCAGGTTCTGACGTATCAGTTCATTCACCTGCTTCTGGATGTCGTTGAGCTGTTCCTCAGTCACGGCGCCCATGCGGGAGAAGTCGAACCGGAGCCGCTCCGGCTCCACCAGAGAGCCCTTCTGGTGGACGGTGCCGCCCAGCGTCTTCCTGAGGGCCGCCTGGAGCAGGTGGGTGGCCGTATGGTTGCGGGCGATATCCAGCCGCCGCTCGGCGTCGATCATCGCCTCAACGTGATCGCCAACTGATATGCTCCCTTCACTCACCTTCCCAACGTGTACTATCACGCCCGACGGGGCCATCAGCGTATTACTGACAGTGATCTTCCCCTCTGGGCCGCCGATCTCACCGCAGTCGCCGACCTGTCCTCCCATCTCACCATAGAAGGGAGTCTCATCGAGGACGATACAGACCTCGTCCCCCTTGTCCGCCTTCTGCACTTCCCTGTCTCTGACGGTCATCAGCTTCACGCTGGCCCGGCAGCACACGTCGTCATAACCCGAGAACCTTGTGCTCACCGAAGCTCTCGGCGCGAGCAGCTCAATGACAGAGGTAACCGGAGTCGTCTCAACGGCAGTTCCTCCACCAGCCCTCGCCTTCTCCCTGTGCTTATCCATCTCAGCCTCGAATCCTTCCCAGTCCACTGATAGGCCCTTCTCCGCCGCGATCTCTGCCGTCACGTCGGCGGGGATGCCGTGCGTATCCTGAAGCCTGAATACCTCTCTGCCCGTCAATTCGCTCCTGCCCTGCCGCAGGGCCCCGCCCACGGCCTTCTCCACCAGGCCCAGCCCACTATCGAGCGTAGCGATGAACCTCTCCTCCTCGAGCCTGATCACCTCTCCGATCACGCTCCGATTAGCCACGAGTTCGGGATATACATGTCCCATAGAGCTGACCACGACCTCTGCCATCTGTCCGAGGAAGGGATCATGCAGTCCCAGCTTTCTCCCGAAGAGCGAGGCGCGCCTGATGATGCGCCGCAGGATATAGCCCCGCCCCTCGCTGGAGGGCATCACGCCGTCGGCAATCAAGAAGGCAATCCCGCGCGAGTGGTCGGCCACGATTCTGATCGCCCGGTCGGTATCCCTGTCACGTCCGTATTCCCTTCCAGACAGGCGGCAGACCGTCCCGATCAGGGGAGCAAACAGGTCTGTTTCATAGGGCGTCGGCTTGCCCTGGAGGACCGCCAGGGTCCTCTCCAGCCCCATCCCGGTGTCGATATGTTTCTCGGGCAGAGGGGTCCGTTGTCCGTCCGGATCCTGGTTGAACTCGGTGAACACCAGGTTCCAGATCTCGGAGAAGCGACCGCAATCGCAGTTGGGCCCGCATCCGGGTTTGCCGCAGCCGAACTGCTCTCCCACATCGTAGTGGATCTCGCTGCACGGGCCGCAGGGACCTGAGTCTCCCACGGGACCCCAGAAATTGTCATCTTCCCCAAACCGCAGTATCCTCCCGGCGGGTATGCCAATCTTCCTCCAGTATGCGAAGGCTGCCTCATCGTCGAGGTAGATGGTGATCCAGAGACGATCCCTGGACAGCTTCAGGTGTTCGGTAACGAACTCCCAGGCCCAGGATATGGTCTCCTTCTTGAAGTAATCGGCGACGCTGAAGTTGCCCAGCATCTCGAAGAATGTGAAGTGCTTGCTGTCACCGACCAGGTCTATGTCCGTCGTGCGGAAGCACTTCTGGCAGGAGGCCATACGCGGGGAGGGCGGAGCCTCCACCCCCAGGTAGTAGGGCTTGATCTGCACCATGCCCGCCGAGGTCAGCAGCAGAGTAGGATCCTTGTGAGGCACAAGAGAAGAACCGGGGATGACCCTGTGTCCCCTCTCCTCAAAGAACCTGAGAAACGCCTGCCTGAGTTGGTCAGCGGTCAACTGTCGATCACCTGCCTGATTTTAGAAGGTGACAGTTCCAATGTCAATCGCAGCAGTCGGCCAGAGGTTTGACTGGCGTCAGTGACACGTGGTAGAAACAGCAGGACAGCCGGGGACGGCGCTCGACCTGCAGAGGCGACCGGTCACGTCGACCACGGCCTGTCGAGAAGTCTAACGTATTCAAGAACCGGATATCGAACTCCAGGCGAATATGGATGAACTGAAAAGCGCGTGGGAGATTGCTCAGGAGAGGGTGAGCAGACTGGGTAAGCTGTCGGCCGACGAGCAGAGGCAGCAGCAGAGACAGAGATGCCACCAGGTCGGCCTGGTCCTGGCAGGCAAATGGCTGGACGGCTCTGAGAAGATGGACCTGGCTTTGGAAATCGGCCAGCATGGTGAGGATGACAGGCCCATGGTGAGGGATTCGGTGATCCAGCAACTGGTGCAGGCCATCGAACCGGCGTCCGCCGGGAGCATCGAACGGGTGACGAAGGGGATCGAGGGCATAAACACACTGGCGCCGGAACTTGGGCCCGGGTTAGATGAGATACGGAGGCTGCTGCATGAGTATGAAGAGGCAGAGCGAGAGGCAAGGCAGGAGGTGGAGGGCAGCTACAGGGAGACCCTGCACCGGCTGAGGATCTCGGGCACAGCGGTGGCAGGCATTAACATCGAGGCCACGGAAGAGTGGCAGGCGGCCCGGCAGAGACTCGTCGAAGCCTTCTCCCCCCGGTTCGAAGACCTCAAGCGAGCATTGAGATGATTATGCGCGGGCGGGGACAATCCCCCCACTGCGATCTAGACACTCGAGATGAAAAGAGCAGGTGGTCGGACCTAACCAGCGCTTGTCTGCCGGTTTCTAGAGCGTCCTGCCACCGCTCAATGACGGATAGTAACTGAGCTCCGCCTTGTATGTCGGGTCCGCGCCGATATGAGCCATGGTGCCGGCCACCGCTTCCTCTATGGTCAGCCCCTCAGAGCACAGCTGGCGGACCAGGTAGGCGGTGGCTCTATCCACGTAGTGCAGACCCACAATGTCATCCCACCCGAGATAAGCCAGAGCTCCCTTCTCAACGAAGCTCATAGCCAGGTCGTCAAGATAGGAGCCGGAACAGCCCATCATTATCACGACGGCGTCATCGAACCTTCCTATCATGCTGTCGGTGATGAACTCCGGCGGTATGCCGAACACGATCGGCTGATATATACCTACGGTGGCCATTCGCAGTCGGCCGGCTATCTGGTCGCTCCAATGCCTTAACCTGTTGTACCTCTCATTGGTGAAGATCACGGTCTCGACGTGTGCCTCATCGCCTTCTCCCATTATGCCCGAGTGCGCTCGAAAGATGATCAGCTTATAATTGCGAGTCGGCAGTTCCCGATAAAGATCAACCGTGATCTCATCGCCCTGGTAGAGGTCGACTTCAAAGCCGAATTCTTCGAGCTCGGTGGTCACCTCTGTGATGAACGTCTCATTCATCAGCAATACCGAAAGCTGGTCCACGATTGCCGCCCTCGGCGGCTCCGGCTTATCGGGCGGACCCTCGCCCGCACCGTACATACCGATAAGCACACCGGCGACGATTAGAACCAGCGCTATAGAGGGCCAGGCGAGCCCGGGGAGGCGCCTCCGCGGGTCACTGCCCTGGGGCCGCTTTGCCTCGGCGTGCTCCTTGTCCTTGCCTTTAGCCAATGTCCCGCCGCGGGGCACGACCCCGCCTTCCCGGTTGTTACTGGACCCGGCCTCTCGGGACCGGGGGTCTCACCCGATGATTCTACATTCCAGTAGGCCGTCGGTCAAACCTGTCCTGAGCAACGCGGGAGGGCCCTTAGTGATCCGTGGGCGGAGCCGTGTGCTGGTAACAGCGGGCGGCTGAGTTCGATCGCTGTGTTCGGTTGACGCGAGAGACGTATTGACAATTCAGTCAGAGTTGAAGGAAAATGCGGTCTGGAGGGACGTCACATGAAAAGAATCGGCACCTTTCTGATTGCGGTGGCCTTGATGGCTGGAATGGTGGGTTGTGGTGATAGTAACGGTAACGGAAATGGGGCTGTATCGTATCAGCTCACTGTCTCCAGCACATCCGGAGGGTCGGTGGTTGAACCTGGCGAGGGAGTGCATATCTACGAGGAAGGAACCGTAGTCGAGTTGGAGGCCGTTGCCGACGATGGCTATCGGTTCGTTAACTGGACGGGCGATGTGGGCGCCGTTGCTAACGTCAATGCTGAGTCAACCACCGTCACCATGAATGAGAACTACTCCATCACGGCCAGCTTCGTGGCTGTATACGATCTCAGCATATCCAGCACAGATGGTGGCTCGGTAACCACCCCTGGGGAGGGGACGTTCACCTATGACGATG
>JBLRXG010000082.1:0-5642 GCA_047920855.1 Dehalococcoidia bacterium
CAGCCTCAGATACTTCCGTCTCTCGTCTATACTCATCCTTTCATCGCTCGGCATGGCCCTCCTCAGTAACATTTTCATCTGAGTGAACCATACCACCCTGGGTAACATTTTAAGTGAGTGAATGCGACGGGTTGAGCCAGCTATACTTTGTTGTTATACTGAAACCAGCACAATGGTCGACCGGAACCACTTTCAGAGCAGTCCCGGGCTGTACTTCGGGCAGGGTGATCTCCTGGAGCAGGCCTTCGTGCACCGCTCCTATCTCAATGAGAACCCGTTGTACAGCCGGCCCAGCAACGAGCGCCTGGAGTTCCTCGGTGACGCCCTGCTCAGCTTCATCGTGGCGGAGAAGCTGTACGTGGAATTTCCCGATCTGCCCGAGGGTGACCTGACCGAGATTCGTGCTTCGCTGGTCTGCCGTGACACCCTGGCAGAACTGGCCTCGTCACTCAATCTGGGAGACCGACTCCTGCTGGGGCACGGTGAGGAGATGAACGGAGGGCGATCCAAGCCGAGCAACCTGGCGAACGCGATGGAAGCCCTGATCGGGGCCCTGTATCTGGAACACGGGCTTGATACGGCGAGGGCATTCGTGCTCGAGCAACTGAAGCCGCATCTAGAGAGAACAAAGGCAGGACAGATAGCCCCTAACTACAAGGCACTGCTGCAGGAATTTGTACAGGCACAGGGCAGGCCAACACCGGTCTACCGGATGGTCGAGGCCAGCGGGCCCGATCATGACAGGCAATTTCTCGCCGAAATCCTGGTCGAAGGAGAGTCCCTGGGAACAGGCGAAGGAAAGAGTAGAAAGGCAGCCGAGAACCAGGCAGCAAGAGCCGCCTGGGCGAGACTGAGGTGCGATCATGGGCAAACGCGATTACAGACATAGGGAACCGAAGAAGCCGAAAAAGGGGGCACAGAAGGCCAAGCCGATCTCGGAACTGATGCCGCAGCCAGAGACAGAGGTAATCAAGAAGAAGAGGAAGCCCGCTGAGGAGTCCGAGGAATAGGCAGTTTGGCGTCTTACCTGAAACTCTTCCATAGCGACAGGCTGCGGGAGCGTGTGCAGGAGGCTCTGTCTTCACTTGAGTCCTGTTCCGTTTGCCCTCGCGTCTGCGGCGTGGACCGCCTGGCCGGTGATACCGGCAAGTGTCGTACCCCCAGAGAAGCGATCGTGTCCAGCTATGGGCCTCACTTCGGCGAGGAGTCACCCCTCGCAGGCAGGCATGGCTCGGGGACGATATTCTTCACCAACTGCAACCTTGAGTGCCTGTTCTGCCAGAACTATACCGTCAGCCAGCTGGGCGAAGGCGAGAGAGTATCCAGAGAGGACCTGGCCCGCATCATGCTCTGGCTGCAGGCCGGGGGCTGCCACAACGTAAACCTAGTGTCGCCGAGCCACGTGGTTCCCCAGATCCTCGAGGCACTGGAGATAGCGGCACAGTCGGGACTGCACCTTCCCCTGGTATACAACAGCGGAGGATATGACTCGGTGGAGACCTTGAGGATGCTGGATGGGATTGTCGACATCTACATGCCTGATATGAAGTACGACGATGAGGAGACCGCC
Source organism: Dehalococcoidia bacterium (assembly GCA_047920855.1). Lineage (GTDB taxonomy): Bacteria > Chloroflexota > Dehalococcoidia > GIF9 > AB-539-J10 > RBG-13-51-36. The sequence goes on from JBLRXG010000082.1 coordinate 1,571, forward strand.
AGGGAGTTGTCGGGCATCGAGAGCTACCCCTCGGTGAACAGGGCAGCGGTCAGGGAGATGCACCGGCAGGTGGGCGACCTGGAGATGGACAAAGAGGGAGTGGCTCAACGGGGGCTTCTGGTGCGTCACCTGGTGCTGCCACAGCGCCTGGCAGGAACGAAGGGGATAGTGGACTTTCTCAGCAGGGAAATCTCGCCCGACACTTATCTCAACGTGATGGCACAATACCGTCCCTGCCACAACGCGTTTCGGGTGCCCGGCCTGGAGCGGCAAGTATCGTCGGACGAGTTTCGCGAAGCGCTGTCGTTAGCCCGCAAGGCGGGACTCACCCGTCTGGACAGCCGCCGGGCAGCACAGATGCTCCGCCCTGATGAGATCGGCGCCAATAGTGACAGAGGATAGCCTACCATGACAGAGATGCCCGGTACGGACGAACCGGTTGACATGGCCCGCCTGTCAGCAACGATCTACGGCCGGGTACAGGGCGTCTACTTCCGCCACTTCGTCCGAAGTATGGCTAGAAAGCGCGGCTTGACGGGCTACGTCCGCAATCTTGCCGGTGGCAATGCCGTAGAAGTTCAGGCCGAGGGGGGCAGGCCGCAGTTGGAGGATCTGCTTGAGCAGCTCAGCATAGGCCCACCGGGAGCCAGGGTCAGGGACGTTGAAGCCTCATGGGCTGAATACTCGGGCCAATTCGCGGACTTCAGTGTGAAGCACTGATAGGACGGGGTCGGCCTGCGGGGATGAGATGGCCGTTACACAGCCCGGTCAGGAGTCCATCTGGTCTTCGAGTTGATCCCTACCCTCGCTAATCAGCCTCAGGTGCTCTGTCTCAACTCCTGCGATCTGAGAAGCCTCAAAGTCGGCCTCATGGGGTTCACCCACGAGGATTCTCCCGTAATCTTCGACATCCCCCTTCGTGGGATCGTCATCATCTGTGTAGAACAGCTTCTGCCGAGCTTCGATAACGCCTAAGTCGAAAGGCAGGGTGAAGTACAGGTCGGCAAGCACTTTCTCAATGCCCAGTTCATAGAGGGTGCTCCAACCCCCCGGTTCCTCCCCCTGGTACTTGCTCACCGGCAGCAGACTCAACAGGTTTGCCACTGAGAAACGGCCCGAGTCGCCACGCACCTTGAATGGACTGACGCTGATCAGGAAGTCGCTACGCAGCACTACGTTGGGCACCCAGAAGCTCTCGACAGCATAGAATTGCGTCAACGGGTTCTCCACCTCTATGAAGATGGAATCCCTGACATCGAGCATCAGGACGTGATGGAAGTCATATCCCAGGGACTTGTATATGGGGTAGATCGATTCCCCAGTCGGCGTTCCATCGGCGATCAGGATATCTGCATTGCTGATCTCCCGGATGCCCCTGATGATGTTGTCCAGCAGTCTGGCGCTGGTCGTCACCGGATACGGCAGGGTATGACCGGCGCAAGGCTTTATCAGGACCCGCCTTGCCCAGGAGAGTTGTGGCGGAGGCCTGAACACAAAATCAGAATCTCTGATAATCATCGACACGCCATTTCAGCCCTAACCCGAGGGGGCAAGAGCAGGCTCCAGCACCACGACTTCGGTGGATGCGGGAATCGAGTCTCGCTCGAGATCCATTTCACTGCCCCCTACCATTCGCACGTCTCCCTTGTCCTTCAGGAAGTCCTCAACGCCGGCTATGGGAAAGGCGCACCCCGATGTCTTGAAATGCATCGGTATGACCAGTCCTGGCTTCAGCAGGCCGCAGACCCTGTCCGCTTCCGCGGCATCGATGGTATAGAAGCCTCCCACCGGGACAAACACCACGTCCACGGACCCGATCTCCTTGACCTGTTCCGGAGTGAGCACATGCCCCAGGTCTCCCAGATGACACAGTTTTATGTCATCCAGGGTGAAACAGAAGACGCTGTTCGTGCCTCTGTGTTTTCCCTCGGAGGCATCATGATATGTGGCCACACCCTGAAACTGAACACCACGGGCAGTTCTGCGGCCCATACCCCTGACCACGTCCGGCCTTCCCTGCACCGCAGAGGTGTTGCTGTGGTCACCGTGGTCATGGCTCACCAATACTACGTCAGCTGTTTCGCTGATGGGCGAGTAGCCGATGCCTCCGCCCACGCTGTAGGGATCGGTGATAACCCTCAGGCCATCACGCGACGTAATCAGAAAACAGGCATGTCCCAGCCACCTTATCTTCATGCTACCTCCTTCGTCTCCGCTTCCTCAGCGCAGACTCAGCGAACATCATATTCTACTTCATCCAGGCGGGGAATTGAAGAGGTGCACGAGAAAAACGCTTGCCTCCTTCAGCCGTGTTGTCCGCGGTCCAGCATGCCGTAGAGGGCGGAGAACTGACGATACGGACAGGGTCCTCAGGGATGCGGAGCAGTCACGATCCTCCGGGCGCCGATGGCAACCGGTCAGGCTACTGCGATGCAGTTCTCTTCCGCGACAACGGGGAGTTCCACGGTGAAGACGGAGCCCTGGCCTGGCTCGCTCCTGACGTTGATCCGGCCTTTGTGGTCCGTTATTATCCCGTAGCAGACACTCAGGCCAAGGCCTCTTCCCTGACCCACCCCGCGGGTGCTGAAGAAAGGATCGAACAGGTGGGTCAGGTTCGCCTTGGCGATGCCCGGGCCATCATCGGCGAACGACACCTGAATAGTCTCTTCCACCAGTTCGGTCGTGATCACGAGGTTACCTCTGCCGTGAGCCAGTTTCATCTCCGTCTCGGCGTTTATGATCAGGTTCAGAAAGGCCTGCTGCAACAGGTTGGCATCGGCCATCGTCGCAGGCAGCGTGGGATCAAAATGCGTTGTTATCGCTATATTGCCCCCGTCCAGCGGATGGGCCCGCACCTCGAGTGCAGCCATGACTAAGTCGTTCACATTTGTGGAAGTGCGTTCCAGCTTGTGCTGCCTGGCAAACGCCAGCAGATTCGACATAATATCGGCAACTCTCTGGGCATTATCGCCGATGGTCTTAATATCGTCCCTGACAACCTCGGGAACGTCTTCGCCGGTCAATATCTGTGAGAACCCGATGACAGTGGCTAACGGATTGTTGATCTCGTGGGCGATGCCCTCCACCATCAGTCCCAGTGAAGCCAACCGGTTGGAGAGGCTCAGTTGCATCTGGAGCCGTCTCTCCCTCTCCTCCGCCTGCTTTCGTTCTATGGCGTAGCGAATGGTACGCTTAAGAAGATTCGTATCTACCTGCCCCTTGATAAGGTAATCCTGTGCTCCTTCGTTGATCGCCCGGACTCCTATCATCTCGTCGTTGAGGCCTGTCAGGACCACTATCGGCATCTCCGATGCCCGGGCATGGACCGCCCTCAGTGTCTCTAACCCCTGGCTATCAGGAAGGCCCAGGTCAAGCAGAACCACCTCAACTCCATTCTGCCCCAAGCACTCCAGTCCCGCTTTCAGACGTTCGGCACAGTGGACATCGAAAGTGACATTCGGCGCCTCGGCCAGCATCTCCTGGATCAGCCGCCTGTCGCCGGGGTTGTCCTCGATCAGCAGGATACTGACAGTCTTATCGGTCAACTAGCACTCCTCCGCCGGTAGCTGCACCGTGGTCAGCCAGAAGTCGGCGATCGACCTCACCATATCGATGAACTGCTCAAAATCGATCGGTTTGGTGACATAGCAGTTCGCCTGAAGATCGTATGTCCTTACCATGTCATCCATCTCTCGTGAGCCTGTGAGTATGACCACGGGGATCTGTTTCAGGGCCGCGTCTTCCTTGATCTCCGCCAGAAGCTGCCGTCCGTTCATGACCGGCATATTCAGGTCAAGCAATATGAGGTCCGGTCTCGGCGCAGCGCCGAACCTGCCTTTTCTTCGCAGGAAGGCAAGGGCCTCCACACCGTCTCTTGCGGTATGAAGCCTGCTCTCCACCTGTCCATCCTTGAGAGCTTCCTCCGTCAGACGCACATCACCCGGGTTGTCGTCGACCAGCAGGATCTGCATGGGCCGTTCTGCTACCTGGCTCCTCAACTTGACTCACCTCCAACCATGTTGACACTGAAATGAAATGTCGAGCCTTTCCCGGGTTGTGAAACAACCGAGAT
>JBLRXG010000083.1:0-5614 GCA_047920855.1 Dehalococcoidia bacterium
GCGGCGCAGTTCTGCATGAGGTGCCGTCCCAAGATAATCCTTTAACTCGGCTCAGGAACTTGGTATACTTGGAAGGCTTATTGCCAAGTACCGGCTTCAGGAGTTGTGATGATGAAACGAAGGAAACTCGGTAGAGGAGTGGCGGTGGTCGGAGCGGGGATGTCAAGATTCGGCATGTTCAAGGACAAGGACTCGAAGTACCTGTTCGCCGAAGCCTTCAGGGAGATGGTGTCCGCTGTGGACAGGGGTTTGGATCCCGGGGATATAGACGCCCTCTACCTGGGGAATTTCACCAACGATTTCTTTGTGCAGCAGGGCCACTGGGGCCCCATAATCTCGGACCTCATCGGGCTCGCGCCCAGGCCGGCGACCCGGACCGAAGGTGCCTGCGCCTCAAGTGCCCTTGCCCTCAGAGAGGCTGTCTTCGCCATAGCGTCAGGCTTCTACGATATCGTCCTTGCCGGCGGCGTTGAGGAGATGTCGAAACGCAGCACCGAGGAGGTGACACAGGGGCTGGCAATGGCCGCTATTCCCTACGAAGTGAGAGCAGGATTCACGTTTCCGGGCGTTTTCGGTGCCACGGCAACGGCCTACTTCGCCAGATACGGAGCCAGCAGAGAGCACCTGATGAACGTCACGATAAAGAGCCACAACAATGCCCGCCTGAACCCTAACGCGCAGTTCAACCTCTCCATCCGCGATATCATGGACAACAGGATTGAACGGGCCGGGAAGAAGGGAGAGCCTATACCCGACTGGAAGGACGAGAAGGACTTCCTGAGAGACCCGAAGGCCAATCCTGTCGTGGCGTGGCCGATGCATCTCTATGACTGCTGCCCGATAAGCGATGGTGCCAGTTGCGTGTTACTGGTAGCAGAGGAACTGGCCAGGAGGTTCAGCGACAATCCTCTGTATGTTACCGGTATGGGACAGGGGAGCGGCAAAGGTCTGCATGCCAAGGAAGATCTGGCCTGTTTTGAAGCCACGAGATATGCCGCACAGGAAGCTTACGGTATGTCGGGACTGAAGCCCGAGGATGTTCAGATAGCCGAGGTTCATGATTGCTTCTCGATAGCTGAAATCCTACACATCGAGGACCTGGGGTTCTTCCCGCCGGGCGAGGGATACAAGGCAGTCGAGGAAGGTCTCACTCGCCTCGACGGCCCCAAACCTATCAACACCTCGGGGGGTCTCAAGTGCAAAGGCCATCCTGTAGGTGCCACAGGCACAGGGCAGGTCGTCGAGATCTGGAAGCAATTGAGAGGCGAAGCCGGTGAAAGGCAGGTGCCGATCAAGGACCTGCGGATCGGGGCGACGCACAACCTGGGAGGAACAGGGGGCACCTGCACATTCACGATATTTGAAAGGAGGTAGAGCACATGGAGGCAAGGAGCTTCAGTGATATTTCTTATGAACAGTTCCTCAACGAAGACAGGCTGATGGGCTCGAGGTGCAAACAGTGCGGGGCCCTGTCCGTGCCTCCGCGCCCCATCTGCGTGAAGTGCTACGACAGCGAAATGGAGTGGGTTGAGATGAAGGGTAGGGGCAGACTCGCCGCCTTCACTTCGATAGCCGTAGGTCCTCCGGCCATGGTCAAGGAGGGTTACAGCAGGACACGCCCGTATGTCTCGGGAGTTGTGGAACTGGAGGAAGGACCGCGGGTAGTGGCCCGAATAGAGGGAGTCGATGGAGGCAGGCCCGAAGCGATAGAGGTGGGCACCCCGCTCCGGGTTGAGTTCCTACATCGTGGGGAAGGAGAGGATCTCACAACGTTCCTGGCATTCAGACCTGAATAAGGCCATGCATCTGTTGCCCGGCCTTGATCACCTTTCTTGCCTGCGGATCACCGGTACCGATTCCGGTGGAAGGAGGTTACACAATGACTAGGGATGTGGTTGCCGTCAGCGGCGCCAGGACGGCTATCGGCGCCTTCGGTGGTTCTCTCAAGGAGATACCTGCTGTTAGGCTAGGTGTCGCGGCAATCCAGGAGGCCCTCAAACGGGCAGGACTAAGACCGGAGTCCGGTGAAGAGTTGCTGGGCTACGGACCCGATGCGCTGAAGAGCGAGGGGACGATAGAGCTAGAGAGACAACACTACACCTACGATTCCTCCCTGCGACCCGTTCAGGTCGATGAGGTGATAATGGGCAACGTCCTTCAGGGAGGCCAGGGACAGAACGTAGCCCGCCAGGCCTGCATATACGCCGGCATTCCCAAGGAGACTCCGGCCTTCACTGTGAACAAGGTATGTGCCTCGGGCTTGAAAGCCATAATCCTGGGGGCAGAGGCCATAATGCTGGGTGAAGCGGACGTCGTGATCGCGGGAGGCATGGAGTCCATGAGTTGTGCACCCTACGTTCTTCCCAAAGCACGCTGGGGCTATCGGATGGACGTGGGAGCCCGGGGAGAACTGGTAGACCTGATGGTCTATGACGGGCTGTGGGAGACATTCTACGGCTATCACATGGGAAATACGGCGGAGGCGATCGCCAGTAGATACGGCTTCACCCGCTCGCAGCAGGACGAGATCGGCTATCTCAGCCACGTGCGGGCGCGAAAGGCCATAGCAGACGGGGTATTCAGGGACGAGATAGTTCCTTTTCCCATTCCACAGAGAAAGGGCGCACCCATCATCTTCGATACCGACGAGCGGCCGATGGACACGTCGATGGAGAAGATGGCCAAGCTACCTCCGGCCTTCCGGAAGGACGGGACAGTCACCGCGGGCAACTCCTCGGGGATCAACGACGCCGCCGCCGCCCTGGTACTAATGTCCCGGGAAAAGGCCGAGAAGCTGGGGCTTGAGCCAATGGCATCCATCCGGGCCTGGGCATCGGGAGGTATCGACCCTCAGTACATGGGACTGGGCCCGGTTCCGGCGATAAGGAAACTACTCAGAAAGACGGGCCTGACCAACGCGGATCTCGATGTTATCGAACTCAATGAGGCCTTCGCCGCTCAGACACTGGGCTGCATGAAGGAGCTGGGCTGGAGCTTCGATCAGGTCAACCCTCATGGCAGCGGTATATCGATGGGACATCCTATCGGTTGCACGGGAGCAAGAATGGCTGTCACCGTGGTCTACGACATGGTGCGCAGGAATCTGCACCGTGGCCTAGTAACGATGTGTATCGGCGGTGGACAGGGACTGGCAGCGATATGGGAGCGACCTTGAGGCCTTGCTGGAGAGCAGATGTCCACATTGCCGTTCGAGATTGAATCCCTCCTCGACCCCGGGGCCTATCCCCACAGGCCCAGCAAGGTAGAACTGGTCCAGACCCAGATGTCGCTTCTGCTACTGACAGGTGACTATGCCTACAAGGTGAAGAAGCCGGTCGATCTGGGGTACCTGGATTACACGACGCTGGAGAAGCGTCATCACTTCTGCCACAAAGAACTGGAGCTGAACAGGCGCCTCTGTGCTGATGCCTATCTGGCCGTGGTGCCCATTACAGAGGAGGACAGGCGGTTCTGCGTCGAAGGGCAGGGGAAGGCAGTGGAGTACGCTGTCAAGATGAGACAGCTGCCACGGGAGCGCATGCTGGACGCGCTGTTACAGCGTGGCGCAGTAACTGACGGGATGATAGAGGCGATCGCTCAGAAGCTGGTCTGTTTTCACAACTGCGCCCGGACAGACCCCGGGATCGCTTCGTTCGGCGGTCTGGATGTCGTGGGGCAGAACTGCGATGAGAACTTCAATCAGAGCGAGAAGTATATCGGAACATCCCTGATGTCAGGACAATATCGAACGATCCGGCACTACACCTACAGTTTCATTGACAGCAACACGAGCCTGTTTCACAAGCGTGCGCAGGAAGGGAGAATACGGGACTGCCACGGCGACCTTCATGCCGCCCATGTCTGCTTCACCGACGGTATCTGCATCTACGACTGCATAGAATTCAACGACAGGTTCCGATATGCCGACGTAGCTTCAGAGATCGCTTTCCTGGCCATGGACCTGGATCGTTATAGACAGACCAGCTTATCCCGACACCTGGTGGACTCTTACGTAGGACTGAGTTCCGACGAAGAACTCATGGAACTGCTGAACTTCTACAAATGCTACCGGGCGTACGTGAGAGGAAAGGTGGAGAGCTTCAAGCTCGACGACACGCATATTCCCGACGAGGAGAAGGCAAAGATCCTCAGCGCGGCCCGCAGGTACTTCGAACTCGCTGAATCATACACGTGACGTGTGCAGCGGTCGTTCAGGAGAGTCGTGGCTCGCTCCTATCCCGGCGGTTAACACCGCAGCGATAACCACACCTCACCACGCGTGCAAATGAGGGCCGGTGGGGATGCTTTCTCCATATCTCGCCATCAGAGATGATCCGGTCTTCTCTTAAGCCTTCCTGTTGCCCATAGAGCCGCTGTCACCCATACGACTGCCAATACGCCTAACGCCGCCATCTTCTGCGCAGGCGTGGTGTTGACGGCCACGGTGCTCAAGACTACGGCAGGCGCCAGCCCCACCCTCACTACTGACTTCAAGCCCGGATGCTCATCGATGAGTTCCGCGATAGGGGGACTCACTCTGTAATAGAGATCCACAAGGGCTTGCCCCATGGGGTTGGTTAGCATATACCCATCTCTGAAGCTGCGGAGGATCTGTGCTTCCTCTGCCATAGGAGTGCCGTAGGCCGCAGTGGCTATGAAACAATCACGCCTTACCGGATAGAAACCGATTCCGTCGAATCGCACTTCTCCGCCGCTCGCCCAGTCCTCTCCCATAAGACGGATTCTCACATGAGTCGCTTCAGCCTGCGCTCTCAAACTGTCCTTCTCTTGTCGATAAGAACCCCGTGTGTTGGTGGCGGAGAGATAGGTAGTCGGACTCAGTTGCCTCCCACCTTCTTCCTGCCAGAAGTCAAGAGCGATCACACCGGTGACATTCCCCGAGACATATATCCAACCCCAGGCTTCGTATGTGGTTAGCCCAACGATACCTCCGATCCACTGGGTGAGCGTATCACCCTCGCCGGTTAACCGGGCACTCCAGTTACCTGAATAGATGGGGGGTGTATTCACGCGGCTCGCATTTCCGGTGACGGCCCACTCTCTCGGGAATCCCCCTTCTCCCGCCTCGAAGCCCTGGTTGGCGACCCACCCTCCGGCCTCAGCACCGCTGCAGGGCAAGAAGAACAGAACCACAACCAGCAAAGCTGCCAGCGGGACACCCAAATGTTTACTCATACGCCACCTCCTCTTATAACAACTGCTAGCTCAGAAGCATCTGGCTTATAGATTATGCTATATGCCCCCGACACACTGTCAAGTGGACTCTGCGAGGTTTCTAGTCTATTATAGACCCAGCCACACAAAAATGCCACGGTATCCCCGCGATCATCATCCCCAACCCACACACCGTCACACACGGTCTCAACATCGCATACAATCTGAATCTCCGCCTCTCAGCCACGTCAAACATGCCATCACCGCCAATGTGAGAAGCGTCAAGAGACCGACTGCGGCAGCCTTCTCGGCTTGTGACGTGTTGACCACCGCGGCGCTCATGGCCACGGCAGGTTCCAGACCGGCTCTCACGACCGGCTTTAAGCCTGGATGATCAGTTATGAGATGCACTATTGCCGGGCTGATCCTGTAGTAGAGA
>JBLRXG010000084.1:0-5605 GCA_047920855.1 Dehalococcoidia bacterium
GGTATTCGCCTTCATGAGCTACCTGTTAATAGTATCATGCGAATGTTAAGATCCTGTTAAGATCGCATGTCTGGCAAGCGAGAGATGAGCCCACTTTGGGCGAACGCTCCTCGGTCAGGGAGAACCGGTCACACTGTCTGAACTGATCGTCACGTTGGAGATACACAGCTTCCATCTGGCGATGGGAATTTGGTCATAATCGTCATCGCTCATTGTGGTTCTCGGGTTGAGTCGGGCGGGCCATCTACTTGCGACCAAGGGCTCTTCCGGGGCGCGTGGCCGGGTCAGCACGGAGCGATCTGTTACTCCCGAACGGCGTTCCGTCGAACGTGTTTCTGTGATATAGTTAACGATTCGATCACAGTATCGGTCTGGATCTATGAAGCTGAATCAAAGAGCCCGCTGGAGGATCCTGCCCAGCGTTCCGAAGGGTTACAGAGAAGCATCCGGCCTGCCTGACCTGGTTGCCCAGCTGCTCTACAACCGCGGGGTCGATCTCGAGCAGGTGGAGCCTTTCCTGGCTGCCGACGATAGATTAGAGGGGAACCCTTTCCTGCTCCCTGACGTGTCACAGGCTGTGGGTAGGGTGTATAAGGCGGTGTTGGGGCGGGAAAAGGTAGCTGTCTACGGTGACTTCGATGTTGATGGCGTCACAGCGGCAGCCACCGTTGCCGAGGGTCTGTCACGGCTTGGTACTGAGCCCATCATCTACATCCCCGATCGCTTTGACGAAGGACACGGGCTGAATGCTGGTGCGATAGAGAAGCTCCATGCCTTAGGAGCAGAGTTGGTAGTTACAGTGGATTGTGGGGTAACAGATGTGGCACAAGTGCGCCGGGCCGGGGAATTGGGCATGGACATGATCATAACCGATCATCACGTTCCGTCTCAGAGCCTGCCGCGGGCGGTGGCTGTTGTTGATCCCAAGCGAAGTGACTCCCGCTATCCGCATCCCGATCTCTCTGGAGCCGGTGTTGCGTTCAAACTCGTGCAGGCGCTCTTCCATAAGGACAAGAGGGAGAAATGGCTGAGTGGGCTGATGGACCTGGTGGCCCTGGCCACCATTACGGATATGTCTCCGATGGTCGGTGAGAACCGGTACCTGGTCAAAGAGGGGCTGAAGGAGCTCAATAACAGCTCCCGGTGGGGAATCCAGGAGATGGTGAGTGTGGCGGGGCTGAAGGCTGGCGAACTGGATGGCGACGATATCTCCTGGGTGCTGGGGCCGCGACTCAATTCAGCAGGCAGACTGGACAGCGCCTCCACCAGTTACAGGCTGCTTACAACGGGATCATCTGAGGAAGCCAGACAGCTTGCTGAGGAACTGGAAGGCAGAAACACGGAGCGGCAAAAACTGAGCAGCGAGGTACTGGGGCACGCCAGGCAAAGACTGGTCGACAAGCTGCATCTTCCTCTGCTATTGGTAGGCGATGATAGTTACTCTGTGGGCGTCATCGGGCCTGTTGCAGGTAGGCTACTGGATGAGTTCTACAAGCCGGTCGTTGTAGTGAGCCTGGGCCCTGAGTTATGCAAGGGTAGCTGTCGCAGCATAGCCGAGTTCGACATGGTGGAGGCCCTGGAAAGCTGCAGTGACCTGCTAACTGCCTTTGGCGGGCATGCCCTGGCCGCAGGATTCACCGTACCACGTGAGAACCTGGTCGGGCTGGAGGACAGGCTCATGGGTCTGGCGAGGGAGAAGCTGAGCCATCTGGATCTTCGCCCCGAAATAGTGATCGATGCTGAGGTTCCGCTATCGACCTTTACAGGAGAAGCCTTCAGTCTCATTCAGCAACTGAGTCCTTTTGGCCGGTGCAACCCGAAGCCGACATATGTCACCCGCAATGTCGAGGTGATCGAATGCCGCAACTTTGGCAGCCGGGGTGAGTGGTTGCGGCTCAAACTCAGGCAGGGGAATGTGACCTGGCGGGCAGTAGATTTCGCCTCTCAGAGAAAGGCGAATGAAGTCCCGCGCCTCGTAGATATCGCATACAACCTGGAGAGGACTCATTGGAATGGGGAAGAGGTGTTGGGACTCAACCTGCGCGATTTCTCGTCAGGCAAAGCGTAGCACAGCACTTCTTGGGATCGGGAGTTCTGCTGTTTGCTTCGTAAAGAGTGAGGATCGGCTTGCCAATTTTCATCTTCGCTTGCCACCCTCACACTCTACAAGCCTTTGAAAGCTCGCACGCCGGTGTTATATAGTGTCCGCGTGAGATCTGTACGGCAGGCGCGGCCTTATGTGCCAGTTCAGGTCTCTGCATGTCTTCTGCGGTGCACAGCAGCGTACCGCATATACCGATCTTCATAGGAGGTTAGCAGATGCTAAAGAAAGCGATGCTGGCTCTTGTGGTGGTGGTAGCCATAGTTCGTTGTGGTGGCACTGGTGAGCGGCGATACGGAGGATCCTCCGCGGCCTCCAGAGGTGCGTAGCACAGGGCCATGGGTTGACCGGATTCTCATCGGTCGCGAGGCAGACAAGGCCCTGGGTATGCTGAAGCTTAAATCGGGTGATATAGACATCTGGTTGATGCTGGCGGTCACCGACCCTGAGTTCTTTGCGAGAATCGTCGAGAACCCTGCCATTAAGTATGATGTCAGTTACGGCCACTTCACTGAGCTGATGTTCAATGTCGCAGGGCCTGTTTTCCGCGACGGGAGACTGAACCCGGTTTGGGACGCCGAGATCCGAGAAGCTTTCAACTTGCTGATCGATCGTGACGTGTTCATAGGTGAATTCCTCCAGGGTATGGGAATGCCGATCTATGCGCTGGATGGGAGGGCCTTTCCTGAGTATGATCGCTATCCAGACCTTCTTGATGAGATCGAGAAGTACTATGCCCACGATCCCGATAGGGCGAAGGATATCATCCAAGACAGGATGGTGGCACTCGGGGCGGAACTGGTAGAGGGTATCTGGCGGTTCAACGGTGAGGAAGTTGAGATCAGGTTCATAATTCGAAACGATCTCCACCCACCTTTGCACCCAGCTGGCGGCGATTATATTGCTGATCTGATGGAAGCGGTAGGTTTCAAAGTTGAGCGAATGCTCAGACCTTTGTCGGCGACTAGTGCATGGATGTTTGATGACCCCCTTGATGGAAGCGACAGTGCTTACACAGGGGGATGGAGCATAACTGAGGTATCGAGGGATAGAGGGTACCGCTTCTACACAAGTGACACAAAGTTTGTGAGGCCATGGGCACGCTGGCTGGCTCTCGATCCTCCCGCTGATTACCTGGAGGTTGCCAGGAGACTGTACAGCAAAGACTACGAGACCTTGGAAGAGAGTGAGGAGCTGTTCGAGCAAGCATTGTGGATGCGGATGGAGTTCTCTCCCCAGATACTGCTTGCCGACATAGCTGGGGCAAATCCGCGTAGAAGCAACGTGCAAGTCCGGACCGACCTTTCCGGTGGTTTCGGCCGAGCGGTCGCGCAGACGATACACTTCTGCGATGGTGATGAGCCGATAATCGGTGGGACCATCAGAGCTGAGCAATACGATGTGCTAGTCGATCCCTGGAACCCGGTAGGTGGTTCCGCTAAGGCTGCCGACCTCAACATATTCCGCGACATGTTGCAGGAAGCCGGGTTAATGCCCGACGGGCGGGATGGGCTTCTGCACCCCCGGCGTATCGAGTCGGCTGAAGTCGTTGTGAAAACCGGACTGCCGGTTAGCAGTAGTCTGGAGTGGGTGACCCTGGGCTTCGCCGACGAGATCGCTGCTCCCCCCGATGCTTGGGTGGACTGGGATGAGTTTGCCCAGAGGTTCATAACAGTCGGTGAGAAGATGGATCCGGGCTCCCCGTATTATGACGCCGACTTCGATCCTGCGGCAAACGTGAAGTCTACTGTGTACTATCCCGATGACTTCTACAGCGTGCCCATGCATGACGGTAGTACCCTATCTCTCGCAGACATCGTTATGAGCCTGATCATGAGATTCGACAGAGCCAGGGAAGAAAGCACGGTCTATGACTCGGCTGAGGTGCCAAGGCTGTCCGCCTTCATGGCCAACTTCCGGGGTTTCAAGATTGCCTCTGAGGATCCGCTGATCATAGAGAGCTACTCCAGGCAATGGTTTCTCGACGCGGAGCTGAACGTTAATACGTGGTTTCCTGCTTACGGAGTGTACAACCAGTTTGCCCCGTGGCATGTCATCACGATCGGTAAGATGGCCGAGGCCGACCTGTCTCTGGCCTGGAGCACCGATAAGTCTTCCAAGCTACTGGTGGAGTGGATGGACTACACCAAGGGACCGAGTCTGCCCATTCTGGGCGAATGCCTGGACGAGGCGATCGCCGATAACTACATCCCCTACGAGCCAACAATGGGGCAGTACGTAACGACTGCCGACGCGGCGGAACGCTACGCCAACCTCAAGTCGTGGTATGGACAGGTGAACCACTTCTGGACCACTACCGCCCCGTTCTACCTGGACAGGGTTCATCCGGTGGCCGGGATCATCGAGTTGAGGAGGTTTGAAGATCACCCTGATGCGATAGACAGGTGGATGTTCCTCCTGGAGGATCTGTGATCTCGGAAAGCTCTCGTATGGTCTGAACTGGCATTCATTCTGGAGGGGTCGCGACCCAAACCCGCGGCCCCTTCGCTATGCTAGCCTGACATCGCGGTCGGTCAACTGGCTACCGGGATGGGTGCAGGAGAGCTGGTGTGGCCGGCGGGGGTCATGGAGGGGCGTGAGTCCACCATGTGGTTTCAGGTGGTCTCATCTTGAGGCCTGCCTTACCGTGCTCCGGCAACAAGCTTCTCGTAATACAAATGCCAGTCCGTTATTGTGTGTGCAGCTTCGGGAGTTGGCCGGAATGCTAGTCTCGGAAATCAGTATCGGTCGATCGATGTACCGCTAGTCAGTTGTCCGAACTATTCTCGGTCGCAGCTTCGTATTCGGGCGGAGGCTGATACCCGCGCATCTTGATAACGAGCCACGGCAAGAAGACTGCCAGTACGGCCAGGTTCAGGATCTGTGCCTGCTGAAGTCCGCCGACCACGACCGGGTCGACACGCAGAAATCTTATGCCGAAATCGCCCGCTCCGTAGAGGCAGAAATAGAAGAAGAGAAGCGAGCCGGGGGGCTTGAATCTGTCGCGAAAGCGCCAAACGATGGCGAGGGTTATCAGGTTCCATGCTATGTGGTAGATCTGCGTGGGGTATATAGGCACTCCCCAGTACTCCGAAGGCAGGCTGACACGGGGAGTGTAGATCACCGCTCCCGGGAAGTGCTCAAACGGGCTGGGCTTGCCCGAACAGCAGCCGTTTATGGTGCAGCCGAGCCTGCCCATGGCCAGGGCCAGAGGCGTTGCCCGCGTGATGGAGTCACCGATGCGGAGCAGCGTGGAGAATCGCATCTTCGTGACTGCCATGTAGATCAGAGCTGCGGCAAAGACCCCGATAATCATCCCGTTCTGAGCCTGACCGTCAAAGCCGAGGATGGTTCTCGGGTCTCCGATGAAGCGGTCCCACTGGCCGATCACGTAGGTCAGCCGGCTCCCTACAAAGCCACCGAGAATGCACCACAAGAAGAAGCCATAGAGATCCCTGTTGATGCCCAATCTTCTGGCATCTCTCGGGATGATGATTATCATCG
>JBLRXG010000085.1:0-5525 GCA_047920855.1 Dehalococcoidia bacterium
TCCCCTACACCGATCAGGGCAATACTGGTCCCCAGCAGAAGAGAATATGACCGTCTTGTTGTAGATCTGCTGGGTGTAGACATAGAGGTGCCCTCAAATCCCGGCCGGGTTGCGCAGCCTCAGCGGACCGACATCGTGTTCCTCTCTCCTTCCGCTTATCGGCAGCATTCGACCTATTCCTACGACGCAGACGAGTACAGGCGTCTTGTGTTTCATGAACTGGTTCACGTGTTTGAAGAGCACCTCTCACCTGATATTGAAGCCGCTCCACGATGGTGGAGCGAAGGACTGGCAGCGTATCTGTCCGGACAATGGAGGTGCGCGGACCGGTTCCGGTTCAGGCAGCCTGTTCTGGAGGGAATCACGCTCGGACATGTTCCGCGCATCAGCGAAATCGAGGCAGATGTTCAGCTATGCTATGCCTGGGGATGGACACTCGTGATGTTCATTGAGAAGGCCTACAGCAGAGACACAGTAGTTCGGATCGTGAGAGAGTGCGACGATGGAGACGTCCTCTCGACGCTTGGTGAGGATCCCCATGCATTTGAGAAGGGATGGCAGAGGTGGTTGCTGCAGGAGGACGGCCGGTTCCGATCCCGTCCCCCTCAGCTGCCCGCCATACATGGATGCAGTGATAGAATGAGAGCGACATAAGCAGATGGCCGATTGTGACAGAGAACGTGTCGCTCGACTATTCGACGACATAGCTCGCGCAGACCTCGGCAGCAGTGAGAATGCTGCAGAAACCGGCACGAGTATTCCCGCGTTGGCCGGTCGGGTGGCTTTCGAGAAGCTGGAGTTGCGCCCCGATGATGTCTTACTCGATGTCGGGACGGGCACCGGCGACATCGCCATTGCTGCTGCCTGTATCTGCCGGCAGGTGATAGGCATCGATGTCAGCAGAACAAGCCTGGACCAGGCCCGCATTAAGGCCAAACGCGAGCACCTTGACAATGTCATCTTCTCATACGGTGCGTTCGAGGACCCCTGCGCCGAACTCGACCTTTCGGCCTATGACATCACGAAGATCCTGGCGGTATACTCACTGCATCATCTGCCCGATCCCATGAAGAAGCAGAGCCTGCTCGAGTTGACTGGATTACTGCATCGCCCCGGGCGTATGGTGATAGGCGACATCATGTTCTTCGACGACCCGGACAAGCACCGTGATCGGTTCGATGAAGCAGGCTATGATGAGGGAGACACCGACTTTCCTTCACGGGCGGAGTACCTGCGGGATTGCCTTGAGCAGACAGGAGCCCGGGTGCAGGTCGAGCGAGTTCATCCAATCGTTGGTGTTGTCATAGCTGATTTCGCATAGCAGCTTGATTGAGGCCAGCGACTGCCGGGTGGTGTTGACGCTGCATGGGCATCTGCCCTGAAAGAATGAGCCACAGATGAAGATCGAGATTACCGATCTTGACGAAGAGCACCTGAAGGATGCGCCGGAGTGGTCCGTGCGTCCCTTCAGTTGCAGATACTGCATCTACTGGGAGTATCCCGAAGACTCTGTCGGTCCAGCAACCGAACGCAAGGAAGAGATGTTCTCTAGAAAGCTTGCCTGGCTGCGGAGAACGCTAAAGGACTTCGGAAGCTGCGGGAAGCTCCTCTACATTGATGGGAAGGGAGCAGGCTACGCCCAGTATGCGCCACCATGGTATCTGCCGAATTCGGCACAGTACGAAAGCGGGCCACCAGGCTGCGATGCTGTGCTGCTCTCCTGCCTGTTTATTGCACACGAGCGGTTGAGGCGATCAGGCCTTGGCAGCCGACTCCTGTGCAGCATCATCGATGAACTGCGGGCAAAGGGAGCGAGAGCGATCGAGACCTTCGCCAGAAGAGGCGACCCCGGGAATCCCTCAGGCCCGGTTGAGTTGTACTTGAGAAACGGTTTCAGAGTACACAATGATGACAAGGAGTTTCCCCTCATGAGGCTGGATCTGTGATTGGAGACTCGCCCTGCGCTGCCCGGCCCGTCCGTGTGTCGTAAAGCAACTCGCCGGGTCCGCCGGTGATGTCTAAGGTCTTCTACGCTGGACGTGGTAAACTGGACGAGATGGAGCCGTTGATAGACATTCACGACATGGAGGCTGCCGATGAGTACTTCGTCAGTACATGCACACATGTCGATGAGTCGGAGGAGATAGATGCGTGTGCCCGTAGGCGGCTTTCGTGGCTGCAGAAGATGCACGGAAAGGGACTGCGGGTCAAGGTCGCCGCCATAAGAGGTAGACACACCGGCTTCCTGTACGCTATCCCTATAGAGTGCTCTCCGTGGGGCCCGCTGGGTCGTCGACTGCTTGTGATCACCTGCCTGTATGTGCTCAGCAACCGTCAAGGAGTGGGGAAGGCGCTGTTGAACGCTTCTGAAGAAGAGGCGAGGCGCCAGGGGCTAAAGGGGATCGTGACTACAGGATATCGCCACGATTTCTGGTTCATGCCAGCCGGCTTCTTTGAGGCTAACGGTTTCGTAGAATGTGCCCGGGCCGACTGGAAATCCTCCGATACCGGGAGCGCGGCCATCCTGCTATGGAAGACCCTCGGCGGAGGCGTCCGGGCGCCAACCCTGCTGAGGCCAGACTACAGGTTCAGGCCGGTACCGGGAAGAGTGGTGATCGACCTGTTCTGGAATACCTTCTGTCAGACAAGCGACATGGAGGCGCAACGAGTCAGGGAGGTAGCCTCCAAGTTCGGAGATTCGGTGGTACTCAACGAGTACTGCGTTGATGATCGAGCAGTTCTTCTGCGTCACCAGATCTCACGCGGGATCTTCGTAGACGGCCGCGAGATAGGTTGGGGTTACGAGGCGCCGAAAGAGGGGATCAGAGAGGCCATAGCCCAGGCGCTTAGTCGATAGAGCAGCGGCGCTAGCTTGTGGACGGATGTCATAGTTATGCTATTATAGAAGAGCAGGGAGAGATGTGATATGCACTGGTTGGACATAGTCATCATCGTTGTCGCAGCACTGGTGGGCCTTAGCGGCCTGCGAAACGGGCTAATAAGAATGGCTTTCGGTCTGGGCGGGTTGATCGGCGGAATAGTTCTGGCCGGCCGCTTCTATGGTGGACTGGCAGCGCTTCTGGCGCCCGACGAGGCTATCTGGGCTAAGATACTGGCTTACATCATCATCCTGGTTGCTACTATCGTGGTCGCCGGTGTGGCAGGATGGTTCATATCCAGGCTGGTTCACCTGGCCATGCTCGGGTGGCTCGACAGGATTGGAGGTCTGGTAGTCGGCGTGTTCATTGGCGGTATGCTGTGCGCCGCCGTGCTGGTTGTCCTGGGTGTGTACAGTCCTGCTGTGCGGGCGGCTATCAACGCGTCGGCGATGGCCAGCTTCGTTGTGGGAGGTCTCCCCCTGCTGCTGGCCCTTCTGCCGGAGGAGTTCGATTTCCGTCCTATCGTCCTGACGACCTAGGCTGCACCTGGCAGATGCTAACACATAACGGCAGATGTGAGTCTATTGCTCGAGGGCTCCGTCCAAGACCTTCTTGAGTTCCTGCTTGGGCTTGAACCCGGTAATCTGCTGCACAGGCTTGCCACCCTTGAATATGAGCAAAGTGGGAATAGATGTGATCCCGTACTTGGCAGCCAGCGGGCCGTTAGCATCCACATCCACCTTGGCGAACTCTATCTTGCCGGAGTATTCATTGGCCAATTCCTCAAGCACCGGAGCGGTGGCAAGGCAGGGAGCACACCACTTCGCCCAGAAATCGACCATGATCGGCGACTCCGATTTGAGCACTGTGGTCTCGAAGCTATCCTCGCCAACTATTGACTGTATCATGGTACTCACCTCCTAATTCAGAACGTAATATCCAGCGAGAAGAGATCGACGGCGTTGGCCGTCGTCTGTGCAGCAACCGTGGCCTGTTCCACTCCTTTTAGTTCGGACACAGCCTTCATACTTCTCAATATGTCAACGGGCCTTGACTGATACCTTGTCTCCCTGCCGTAGGTCACAGGGCAATCTGTCTCGAGAAGTAGTCTCTCCAGAGGTGCTGCGCTTACTGCTCTTCTATGCTCCTCGTGGTACTCAGCCGCCGGCGTAGCAGAGACGAGATATCCGGCGTCAATTATATCCTTAAGAACGCCGGAAAAGCCAGTGAACCAGTGAAACACAGCTCTCGATATGCCGGCATCGCGAACTATCTGCAGCGCATCTTTCCAGGCATACCTGCTGTGGATTACCACCGGCTTGCCATTGTCTCTGGCAATGCCGAGAAGCCTGATCAGTACTTCCTTCTGCAGATCCTTGGATGCCACTTTCAGCACCCTCTTGTCGTAATCAAGGCCTATCTCCCCCAACGCGATCGATGCGGCTAGGTTCTCCTCAACGAATTGCAGGCAATCGTCAATCTCCCGTGGTGCGAGATTCGCTAATCCCCACGGATGCAGACCGAGAGCAGGAAAGACGAAGCCGGCATGTCTCTGCGCCAGCTCCAATGTCTTGACATTCGATTCGTGGCTGGATCCCACTGCTACAATCGCCAGAACTCCCGCAGCCTGAGCTTCTCTGATAGCGGACTCATGGTCACCCAACTCGTCGACATGGGCATGAGTCTCGATGAGCCTTACCATCGACTCCCGTTCTTCCTCGGAGTGGCCTTTTGTTGCCAGTATTCGCGCTCCATCTAGTCGCAGGCGCGCGGGCAAGATCTTCCGCGATGCCCGGTCCTGTCTGCACATGACCTCGGGTGGTCACAGTCACCTGCCGCGCACAGCCCCACAGACACAGTATTCTACCCGCTGGTGCCTGCTGCAGCAACTGAGCGGAACTCAATCTCGTATCGTTGACAACGAAGTTCTGCAGTGCTATATTGGACCATCGGATAGCGTGCCAACGAGGTGCAAGTATGAACTACGGACGTGAGCTACTGAAGGGAAACACTGATTCCCTCCTCCTCTGCCTGATCAGCCGCGAACCAACTTACGGCTATAAGATAGTGAAGGAGCTGGAGGAGAGGAGTAACGGGTACTTCAGGTTCAAGGAAGGCACTCTCTATCCCGCTCTTCACCGCCTGGAGCGAGAGGGGTTGATCCAGGGGAGATGGCAGATACTTCCCAACGGACAACAGAGACGATACTACTACATCACTGAGAAGGGGCAGGAGGTCCTGGCAGCGAGGTTAGCCACCTGGCAGGACTTCTCGACCGCGGTCAAGGCAGTGACGCAAGCAGAGACAGTTTAGGGACAGGATGATAGATAACAGCAGCCATTATCTGAATAGGTTTAAAGCCAGCCTCAAGATCGACCAGCTCATAAGGGATGGCGTGGCCGACGAGTTGTACGGGCACCTCGAGGATAAGGTCAAGGAACTGGAAGAAGAGGGGCTGAGCAGGGAAGAGGCGTACAAGGTCGCTATACAGTCCCTCGGTTCGCCTGAACTGGTAGCTCAGCAGGTATACGATACACATGCTCAGGGTAGCTGGAGAGAGGCATTTTTCAGTGCCTTGCCTCACTTCCTTGTCGCCTTGCTCTTCACCTCATACTACTGGCAGAGTGCCATTGCCCTGTCCATCAC
>JBLRXG010000086.1:0-5452 GCA_047920855.1 Dehalococcoidia bacterium
CTGCTGGGCATTGATGGATGCCACGCTCACACCGAGGGCATGGTAGATCGGACCCATCCACCGGCAGTCCCGCCGTGCCAGGTAATCATTGACGGTAACGAGGTGACAGCCCAGTCCCGTCAGGGCATTGAGGTAGGTGGGCAGGGTGGCGACCAGCGTCTTTCCTTCGCCGGTCTTCATCTCGGCGATCTTGCCCTGGTGAAGGACTATGCCGCCCATCAACTGAACATCGAAATGTCGCTGTCTTATCGTCCGCTTCGCCGCCTCTCTCACGGCAGCAAACGCCTCAGGTAGGACATCATCCAGACCTGCACCGTCGGCCAATCGCACCTTGAATTCGTCTGTCTTGGCCCGCAACTCCGAGTCGCTGAGCGATTCGAAGTCAGGCTCCAGCCTGTTGATCTCGTCTACATGCGGCTGCAGCCTCTTCAGTTCTCTCTCGTTGGAATCAAATAGACCCTTGAACAATTTGAACATACCTCGACCTCGCAGTCAACTGCAGACCGCTGAACACTGAGCACTGATCACTGAATACCGGCTAACTAATGCCCCACCATCATTCAAACATCGCACCCACGGACAGGCCGGTATGAATGCGGTGAATGGCCTCGCCGATCAGCGAAGCCATGGAAAGGACGGTGATCTTGTCCAGCTTCTTGGCGCCGTTCACCGGAACGGTATCCGTGACGACCACCTCCTTCACCGGGCTGGCAGCTATCCTCTCGATAGCAGGGCCGGAGAAGATGGGGTGAGTGCAGCATGAGTACACCTCGCTAACCCCGTGTTCCAGGAGGGTCTTCACCACGCCCACCAGGGACCCGGCGGTATCGATCTCATCGTCAACGGTCAGCGCGCACATTCCGTCGACATCTCCAATCACGTTGAGCGTCTCGGTCGCGTCGAGGTTTCCCACACGTCTCTTCTCAATGATGGCCAGAGATGCCCCGAGCCTGGCGGCGACGTCACGAGCCACCTTTGAGATGCCGATATCCGTGGCAACAACTACCAGGTTCTTCAGGGCCTTCTCTCTGATGTACTGGCTCAAGATGGACCGCGCGGTCAACTCATCGACAGGAATGGTGAAGAAACCCTGGATCTGCGGTGCGTGGAGGTCGACGGTTAGCAGCCTGTTAGCACCGGCAGTGGTTATCAGGTCGGCGATCAGACGCGCGGTGATAGGCACCCTGGGCTGGTCCTTCTTGTCCGTGCGACCGTATCCGTAATAGGGAACAACGGCGGTGATCCTCTCCGCCGAAGCCCGCTTCAGAGCATCAAGCATGATCAGTAACTCGACCAGGCTCTTGTTCACCGGACAGCAGATGGGCTGTATAACGAACACGTCACGTTGCCTGACGTTCTCCAGGATACGCACGAAGATGTTCTCGTTGCTGAACTCAAAGAGCTCCACTCCCCCCAGGGGAATGCCCAGATAGTTGCACACGTTGCCCGCCAGGGCCGGGTGGGCGGTGCCGCTGAAGACCTTCAGTTCCTCCATTGCTGCCTCTCCCTGATGTTGATCATGTCTCGATTATAGCATGAAACCATCGTGCTTTCGCCAGCGTTGGATCGTGGATACAGAAAGAAAGACAAGCGGGGCTGACAGAAGGGCTGTGCCTACCCGGCAATGGGGAACTGCCGGCATACATCGCGCACCTCCTGGCGGACCTGCTCCCGTGCCTTCGTATCGGACGACGGAGAGAGCACCTTCACTATGAGACTGGCTATGCGCTTCATCTCCTCGGGCCCGAAACCCCTGGTGGTTACAGCCGGCGTGCCCAGCCTTATGCCACTCGCGATCCATGGTGGTTTGGGGTCGAACGGAATTGCATTCCTGTTCACCGTTATGCCCGATGCCTCCAGGGCCGCATCGGCGTCCTTACCGGTTATCCCCAGGGATGAGAGGTCAACGAGGACGATATGGTTGTCCGTGCCTCCGGAGACTATCCGAACGCCGTGTCTCTGCAGTTCGGATGCCAGAGCCTTCGCGTTCTCCAGAACTCGCTTCTGATAGTCGACGAAAGCAGGCTGCATGGCCTCAAAAAAGCACACCGCCTTGGCCGCAATGGTATGCATGGCGGGACCACCCTGCATCCCCGGGAAGACGGCAGCGTCGATGGCTGAAGCCAGATCCCTCCGACATAGAACGAGCCCGCCCCTGGGCCCGCGAAGGGTCTTCTGTGTCGTTGCCGTGCTGATCTGGGCGTACGGCACCGACGAAGGATGGAGCCCGGCCGCTATTATCCCTGCGATGTGGGCTATGTCGGCCAGTAACATCGCGCCGGCCTTGTCGGCTATATGACGAAACCTCTCGAAATCGACGATGCGAGAGTAGCTGCTGGCACCGGCCACTATTAGCTTTGGCTTGTGCTCAAGGGCCAACCTCCCGATCTCATCGTAGTTGAGCACCTCCGTCTTTGGGTCGACGCCATAAGGGATGACACGATACAGCTTTCCGGAGAAGTTGACCTTGGCGCCATGCGTCAGATGCCCGCCATGGCTCAGGCTCATGCCCATCACAGCGTCGTTGTAGTTCAGCATTGCCGAATAAGCCGCCATATTGGCCTGGCTCCCGCTGTGAGCCTGGACGTTGGCATGCTCTGCCCCGAACAGCTCCCTGGCCCTGGCGATGGCCAGGTTCTCGATCTCATCTATGTGGACACAGCCGCTGTAGTAACGACGACCGGGATAACCCTCGGCGTACTTATCGGTTATGGGAGAACTCTGGGCCTCGAGCACGGCCCGGCTGGCGATGTTCTCGGAGGCGATGAGGTTTATGGTGTTTGTCTGCCTCTCAGCCTCCGCCTCCAGGATTCGGGCTAACTGGTTGTCACCTTGCGACAGAGAATGCGGTTTCCCTGTTTTCACGATTGTGCTATAATACTACTCTACATTTCCTGCCCGGTCAACAGTCAGGACTCGCGCCATCAGGTTCAGCAAAAACCATTGACAGAGGCTGTTTGCAGTGATAGATTACCTTAGCAGTTGAAAGGGGGGAGTGCTAAATGGCCGTAGGGAAGAGAAGAGAAACTGTTCTCAGAGTGATCGTTGAGGACTACATCACCGGCGCGACGCCGGTGGCATCGAGGGCCATTGTCGAAAGGTACGGCCTCAACGTCAGCCCTGCCACCATTCGCAACGATACGGCGTTCCTGGAACGAGAAGGATACATCGTGCATCCTCACCACTCAGCCGGTAGCGTCCCCACGGATAAGGCCTACCGGTACTACGTGCAGTTGATAGGCGAGGACGTAGCGCTTCCTCCCGTCGACGAGTATCTGACATACTACATACTACGGGAGACCAAGGCGGGACTGGAGCAATGGCTGAAGACCGTGGCATCACTGCTGGCCGGGCTTCTACGGAACATGGTGGTGATCACCTCGCCCAAACCGGTTCAGTGTCGGCTGAAACACCTCGACCTGGTGGTCCTGCAGGACTTCATGGCCCTGCTGATAGTGGTTCTGTGTGAGGCGAGGATCAGACGACAGGTCCTATCGTTCAACAGGAGGATCAGCCAGGATGAGCTGACCATGCTGGCCAGTAAGCTGACCTCTACCTACGCCGGGATGACCTCCGGCGAGATCCTGGAGAGCCAGGAAGAGATCTCCCCGGAAGAAAGGCAGATATCTCAGCGCGTGGCAGAGGTGATAAGCGCAGAGGACAAGCTGGAGTACGGCGAGCCCCATCTCGAAGGGCTACGTCTGCTGTTGAGCCAACCGGAGTTCACAAACAGCCCCAGCATGCTCAGGATCCTGGAGGCACTGGAGGGACAGGACTGGCTCAAGAACATCTACTCCCGGGAGTTCATCAAGGGCGAAGTGCGGGTGGTCATAGGCGATGAGAACCCGGAGCCGGCTTTGCAGGACCTGAGCCTGGTCGCCAGCCAGTACGGACAACCCAACAGGGCAAGTGGCATAGTGGGAGTAGTCGGGCCTAAGCGGATGGATTACGCCAGGACCATCTCCTCTCTCAGTTGTCTCTCCGCGCTGCTGAGTGATAGAGCAACTGAATACACCTAGAAGGAGGTTCGCGGTTGGTTGAGAGCAATCAGGCAGCTGAAGGCGAAGACCGGCAGGTTGAAGACATGGAGGCGTTACAGCAAGCTCTGACGGAGGAAAGGGAGAGAGCCGAGAAGTACCTGGCCAGCTGGCAGAGAACCCAGGCAGACCTTGCCAACTACAAGCAGCGTGCCGAACTGGAGAGGAAGGAGACGATCGAGTTTGCCAACAGCGTGCTTATCAGCAGCCTGCTGCCGGTTATCGACGACCTGGAGAGGGCCCTGGCTTCGGTTCCTGCAGAGCTGGAGCAATCAAGCTGGACACAGGGAATTGCGCTCATCTATAATAAGCTCAAGGCGACCCTGCGATCGCAGGGTCTCACCGATATAGAGGCCATAGGAGAGAGTTTTGATCCGCGCCTGCATGAAGCCGTAATGCAGCAAGAAGGGGAGGAGGGGGTAGTGGTTGATGAGACACAGAGAGGCTATAAGTTCAGAGATAGGGTCATACGTCCCAGCCTGGTGATAGTAGGTACCGGACAGGCCAGGGACGAGACCAAGCAAACTAGTCAGGAGGAAGAATAGCAATGGGAAGAGCTATAGGCATTGATCTGGGCACCACGTTGAGCGCCGCAGCAGTCATCGAGGGTGGCGACCCCAAGATCATACCCAGTGCCGAGGGGGGCAACCTCGTACCCTCGATGGTAGCCATAGGCAAGACCGGAGAACGTTTGGTCGGGGAGTTGGCCAAGCGCCAGAGCATAGTCAACCCCGAGAACACCATATTCAGTATCAAGCGTCTTATCGGTCGCAAGTTCAAGGACTCGATTGTGCAGAGTGATATGAAACGTCTGCCGTACAAGATCACCGAGGCCTCCAACGGGGACTGCCGGGTCTTAATGGGAGGCAAGGAGTACAGTCCGCAGGAGATATCGGCCATGATACTCCAGAAGCTGAAGGCAGACGCCGAAGCCTATCTCGGAGAGAAGGTTACCGACGCCGTGATCACCGTGCCGGCCTACTTCAACGATAGCCAGAGAAACGCCACCAAGGATGCCGGAGCCATAGCCGGGCTGAACGTCCTGCGTATCATTAACGAACCCACAGCGTCGGCGCTGGCTTACGGTATGGACAAGACGCAGGACCAGACGATTGCTGTCTATGACCTTGGCGGGGGAACCTTTGATATCTCGATACTGGATATCGGTGAGGGTACTTTCCAAGTGAAGACCACCACAGGGGATAGCCACCTCGGCGGCGATGACATCGACCAACGGATCATGGACTGGGTATGCGATGAGTTCAAGAAGGAACAGGGCATCGATCTGAAACAGGACAAGATGGCTCTGCAGAGGCTGAAGGACGCAGCCGAGAAGGCGAAGAAGGAGCTGTCCACCGTATCACAGACCGAGATAAGCCTTCCCTTCATCACCGCCGATGCCAGCGGCCCCAAGC
>JBLRXG010000087.1:0-5450 GCA_047920855.1 Dehalococcoidia bacterium
GGTGCGGGCTACATATAGACCTGAAGTCATAGGCTCGGGGTTCTTCGGGGGCATGTTCCAGCTCAAACAATATGAAGAGCCGGTTCTTGTGTCCAGCGTCGATGGGGTGGGCACCAAGTTAAAGATAGCCTCGTTCCTCGACAAGCACGACACAGTGGGCGCTGACATAGTCAATCACTGCGTCAACGACATCTTCTGCTGCGGCGCTGAACCCCTTTTCTTCCTCGACTATATCGCCATGGGCAAGCTGAAGCCCAAGCACGTGGAAGCGATCGTGTCCGGGATTGTCCAGGCCTGCAAGGAGGTCGATTGCTCTCTCATTGGCGGAGAGACCGCTGAAATGCCAGGCATGTACTCCGAGCAGGATTATGATCTGGTTGGCTTCATCGTCGGAGTGGTGGAGAGAAAGAGCATCGTTGACGGCAGCGACATAGAGCCCGGTGACGTGATTCTGGGGTTACCATCTTCCGGCCCGCATACCAACGGCTACTCGCTGGTGCGCAAGGTTTTCAACATCGATTCCGATCCTTCCTCCCTGAACAAGTTCCATCCCGAGCTAGGCAAGACTCTGGGCGAGGAATTGCTGCAGGTCCACCGCTGCTACTACCCTCAACTTCGCCCGGTGTTGCGTCTGGTCAAAGGTCTCGCCCACATAACCGGCGGAGGATTTGAAGGCAACATACCCCGAGTGTTGCCGCACGGACTGGGAGCACGCATCGATAAGGGCTCCTGGGATGTGCCGCCCATTTTCAGGCTTATTCAGGAGACCGGCGATGTGGAAGAGACTGAGATGTACCGGGTATTCAACATGGGAATGGGCATGACCATTGTGTGCTCACCACAGCAGGCAGAGCGCATAGCGGGCATCGTGCCGCAGGCCAGGGCAATCGGCAAGATAACGAAAGCAGGAGACGGCGAGAGAGTCACGCTCGCCTAGAGGAGGAACAATGCGTGCCATAGTCAGTGTGTCGGACAAGTCCGGCGTAGTGGATTTTGCCAGGGGCCTGCGAGAGCTAGACGTACAGATATTCAGCACAGGCGGGACCAAGAAGTCGATTGCGGCCGCCGGGGTAGAAGTTCACAGCGTATCGGACTTGACCGGTTTTCCGGAGATCCTTGGCGGCCGGGTGAAGACACTACATCCGGCAGTACACGGTGGCATCCTGGCCCGACGTGATTCACCCCAGCACTTATCGGAGCTCAGCCAAAATAGGATCGAGCCCGTTGACATGGTAGTCGTTAACCTCTATCCCTTCGTGGAGACTGTGCTTAGGCCGAACGTTACCATGGATCAGGCACTGGAGAACATAGACATCGGAGGCCCGACCATGATTCGCTCTGCAGCCAAGAACTACCCTGCGGTGCTGGTGATAGTCGATCCCCACGACTACGATGCGGTCCTGCAAGGGCTGCGCCGGGGCGAGATCGATCTGCAATACAGAAAGAAGCTGGCGCAGAAAGCGTTCCAGCACGTGGCTCTTTACGACACGGCCATCGCCCAGTATCTAAGTGAAGAGGCCTTTCCCGAGGAGATGACGATCGCGTTCAAGAAGGAGCGCAGCCTGCGGTACGGCGAGAACCCTCACCAGTCAGCCGCCTTCTATATCGAGCAGAACGTGAGACAGGGACAAGACGGATTGGGGGTGCTGGAAAGACTTGGAGGACCTGAGATCTCCTTCAACAACCTTCTTGACATAGATGCTGCCCTGAACCTGCTATATGAATTCACCGATCCCACCGTCGCCATAATAAAGCACAACAATTCCTGCGGGCTTGCATCGAATGACGATCTGGCGGAGGCGTACCGACGGGCGCTGGCTGGCGACCCGGTTGCTGCCTTCGGCGGGATCGTGGCGAGCAACCGGGCCATAGACATGACCACCGCAAGCGAGATAGACAGGAGCCACTATGACGCAATCGTCGCTCCGGACTACGACACGAATGCTGTTGAGCTTCTGACTCGCAAACAGAGCCTGCGGCTCGTCAAGGTTGCTCCCTATCGTCGGTTTTCGCCCTCGGAATCGCCCCTCGAGTTCCGCCACATCAGGGGAGGATTCCTGGCACAGTCACCCGACCTGATACACGACTCAGAGCTTAAGCCCCGCACGATGACCGGTCGCCAGCCCACCGATGATGAACTGTCAGACCTTCTCTTCGCCTGGAAGGCGGTGAAGGCCATCAAATCCAACGCCATAGTCATCGCCAGGGACAAGACGCTCCTGGGCATGGGAGCCGGACAACCAAGTCGCGTCGTGAGCGTGGAACTGGCCCTCAAGAAGGCGGGCAACCGATGCAGTGGCAGCGTCCTTGCCTCGGACGCCTTCTTCCCCTTCGCCGACGGCCCGGAACTAGCGATCAACCAGGGTGTAACCGCCATCATACAGCCCGGGGGCTCAGTGAGGGACAAAGAGGTCATCGAACTAGCAGACAAGCACGGCGTTGCCATGGTGTTTACCGGCGTCCGCCACTTCCGGCACTGATTCGGACAGGCATGATCAGGAGTACCGCAACTCCGGCGTGCGATCTGCACCGGGTGGTAAGACCGATGTTCATGATAAGCAAAGAGGCTATTGCGCGTGTTATGTCACTCAAGGATAAGCTGAGTGACACTCATAAGTCAGCCGAGTGTATCGCAGACGTTGAGAACATGATAACGGCAAAGGAATCGATACTGGCAAGGGCGGAGTGGGGTTCTTGTTGCGGCAACATCTGCAGCCTGGTGCATCGATTAGAAGGCGAAATCCAGATGCTGCACGCCATACTGGGGCTACTCAGAGAAGGCGATAGCAGGGCAGCTGCGGTACTGGATGACTACATAGCCTTGATACAGGATGGCTACACCCCCGAACCCGACCACTGGTGACACCATGGCCAGGGTAGTGCCGGTATACGACATGTTGCGCGGCTTCCTCGAGTAAGGCTACCCGTTATGCTGCGGTACGGAGGCCCGGCGCATCATGCCCAATATCCAGAAACTGCTGGAGCTAGAGCAGGGATCTCAGATATTCTAATCGTGCGATCGGCAATTCACGAGTGACCGTGAGTTTGCAGTGTTCCCGTTTCGCTGCATCGAAGGCACTGAGGAAGCCGAGTTGATTGCTGAGCTTTCCCGATATGCCGGCGAGGTAGAGGGCAGACCCATCGCCGAGAGAGGTTGCCCGGCATCACCACCAATCCCAGACTAACAGGGTCATGTAAGGACCAGCATAGCCCTGTCCAGGGGCGGACTGCTCACCGTAGCAATACGCAGAAGACCGATCTACTGCTTGATTGCTTCTCGGAACTCTGCCACGATCCCGGGCAGTATCTCACCAGTCTTACCCTGGATCAAGTAGTCTGACACGCCTTCATGGGTGAGAGGCGTAGGGTCTGCGTTAACCTCTACGATCCTTACACCGGGCCTGGGTGTCGTGACACTGAGACCCAGGAGCGACGCGCGAGCACCGAATCTCGCCAGCCTCGGCAGGTTGGCAAAAGGATAGACCGCCGCCGACGTCCCGCAGACAAGCATCAAGTCGCACTTCAAGGCCTCTTCCTCCGATGCCGTCATGACGTCCAGCGGTATCGGCTCCCCGAAGTGAACGACATCATACTTAAGGGCGGTGCCGCATCTGCACCGCGGCGGTAACTCTTCGAGACAGACCTGTGCCCCCTCAACCCTTGTGCCACAGCATATGCATCTGAGTGCATCGACGCTACCGTGGTATTCCAGCACCCTGCGGTTGCCTGCCTTGCGATGCAGACCGTCGATATTCTGGGTGATAACGCACTTCAGCACATCAAGGGCCTCAAGATCGGCAAGGGCATAGTGACCCGGATTGGGCTCAGCCTTCTCGATCTCCCCGTAGAAGGTACAGTATGGCTCCCGAAGTCCCAGCATCTCCTCCCAATATGCCTTTGCATCATGCAGGAACAGCTCGTACCTACGATAAGCTTGAGCCTCGGCTCTTCTATCGGTAGTCCAGATACCCTGCGGACCCCTGAAGTCGGGGATGCCCGACTCAGTTGAAATACCTGCGCCGGTCAGCGCAATGGCATATTCGCTTTGGGCTAGCTCGTATGCTGCCCGTCTGACGAGGTTATCCATAGGTAACCACACAACCGCAGGCACGCTCAGGTAGTCGACACCCGTGCGCGTTTCCTTCCGATGAACAGAATGATCCTTGCTGCTATCAAGACCGCCAGGCCCGAGATCAGAAGGGCCTTTCTGGCCACAGGCATGGCAGTCCAGAAACCTCGCCGGGCAGAGTCAGCCACCTGCCTCACCTCTATGTTAGGCGTCTGAAACCGCGTCTCGCCTGTCTGAGGGTCACGCTGGTGGAAACTGACGTCCGGATTCTCAGTAGCAGTCTCTTGCTTCCCCTCGTATTCTACCCACATATGTATCGGAGATATGTTGACCAGATAGGGTATTCCTTTTGCCTCGAAAACGGATGCCAGAACCAGAGCCCGGGCTTTGCAGTCTCCCTTCCCTTGTGAGAGAACCTGCTCGATAGTGGGGAAGTACCAGGGCATGCCGTAGACCTCCCAGTCATAACCGTATGGTATTCCGGCCAGGACGGCTCTATCGATAGCCGCAGGATCGGAAGGAAGATCAACGAGCATGAATTCGACAGCGCCGGGGTCGACACCCGGGTTAGCCGCCCTGTGGATGCTCAGGAAGAAGTTCAGAGGGTTGGGATAAAGGACGAAAACGATCCACAGTATCACGAACAGAGGGAAGTAGCGGCCAAAGATCCTCCTGGCCGTAGACCTGCGTCCTCGAGCGCGATTATCCTCCACCTGTCTCCTTCAGCTGTGGCCCGGCCACCTCTCGTAGACAGTCCAGGTTAGACCGGCTGATGCCCCCGAGGCAGTCATATAGAGCGACCTCTCCGTTCTATGCGGCGCAAAGTTCGCTCGTCGAGGCCGAAGTGATGGGCTAACTCGTGGCGTACTACCCGCCCCACCAGGACCTCGACATCGCCCTCGGACCTACAGCGTGCCTCAATCGGCTTCCGGAAGATGCTTATCTTATCGGGAAGAACCAGGCCGTAGCTCCTACCCCGTCTTGTCTGAGGCACACCCTCATATAGCCCCAGCAACTGAGTGCCACTGACCAGCCTGGCGCGCCGGAGCTGCATATGTGTAGGCCAATCCTGTATCACTATGTCCACATTATCCAGCTTGTGCCGAAACTGCGGCGGCAGATGCTCAATCGCCCGAGCCACAATAGCCTCGAATCTCTCTATGTCCATATTCATAGTTCACAGCCACCGGCAGCACATGCGACGTATTAGCATCACTCTATCACGGATGGCTCTTGCCCGACAAACAAATCCCGAGGCCCTGCAGCATCAGCAGACGGTTTTTTTGACAAATTTATGCAGGGTACCGTGTCAACTCATACAATAATGTTACCGAACAGGGGTTGTTCACTCATTTAGAAATGTTACCGGGATAGTGCCGCC
>JBLRXG010000088.1:0-5252 GCA_047920855.1 Dehalococcoidia bacterium
TCTGGAAGGGTTCAACCTGGCTGCCAAGGAGGAGGAATGGCTGCATCTGGCGGCACTGGGCCATGTCCTTCGCCAGTTGGATCCCGCATTCGATCCGCGCACGTACGGTCACCAGCGGCTACAGTCTCTCATAAAGCAGTATCCCAAAACCTTCACGCTCAAGCGCGATACATCACGAAAGCCGCCGGTGGTGTACGTGGCGCTGGCGGGTTCCAGGTCCAGGACGGACTAGGTACCAACAGGCGGGTACTTCCGGTGCGGAGTGCCGTACTCATGTCGCGGTCCGGGGTAGAGAAGCGGGTGTCTGTAGGAGTCACTCTGCGGCTCTGCCGTAGATGACAGTGAGTTCTCTGAGCCTGTCCCTAACTGCATCTGTGAGCATGTCGAAGGTGAAACGCCACCTCCAGTTGCCCCGTGCAGTGCCCGGTAGGTTCATCCGTGCCTCGCTGCCCAGTCCCAGCACGTCCTGTACGGGGATGATGGCTGTGTCCGCAACCGACATGAGAGCCAGGCGGATGAAATCCCAGTTTATCTCCTGCCCGTCGCTACCGACGTACTTCAGGGCCGTCTCCCTTTCTCTCTGCTTCTCCTCGGCGGTCTGAGTGGTATCATCTGCTCCCACATCCCTGAACCAGCCGACGGTCGTGTTGTTGTCATGTGTGCCGGTGTAGACGACGCAGTTTCGCGGGTAGCTGTGTGGCTTATACTCATCAGCCTTGGCGTCGCCGCCGAAGGCGAACTGGAGTACCCGCATGCCGGGAAGGCCGAGTCCGTCTCGAAGCGCATCCACCTCGGGCGTTATCACTCCTAGGTCTTCGGCGATTATGGGTAGGTCGCCGAGTGCCTGCTGCACGGCCCGGAACAGTTGGGCGCCCGGTCCGGTAACCCACCTGCCGTTTATCGCGGTGCTGTCTGTGGCTGGAACCTCCCAGTAGCTCTCGAAGCCACGGAAATGGTCTACCCTGACCATATCCACGAGGGTATGAAGGGCACGAAAGCGCTCGATCCACCATCCGTAGCCGTCGCGGGCCATCCTATCCCAGCGGTAGATAGGATTGCCCCATAGCTGCCCGGTCTCGCTGAAGTAGTCGGGCGGCACTCCCGCGACCACGGTTGGCATGCCGCGGTCGTCGAGTTGGAACAGATCCGGGCGCGACCACACCTCGGCGCTGTCGAGGGCCACAAATATGGGCATATCGCCGATGATCCTTATCCTGCGCCGGTTGCAGTGATCCTTGAACTCACGCCACTGCCTGAAGAACTGGTATTGCTGATACTTGTGGCACCGGATTTCCCGATCCAGCTTCTCGCGCCAGTATCCCAGGGCCTCCGGTCGACGTGCTCTAATGTCCTCTTCCCAGGTGTTCCAGGCAGACAGCCCATGGTGCTCCTTCAATGCCATGAAGAGGGAGTAGTCCTCGAGCCAGGGTGCATTCTGCCGGCAAAAACCCTCGAATTCTTCGTGCTGCGCCGCGCCGGCTTCTCCTAGGAACCTGTTGAAGGACTTCTTCAGGCAGGGGAGCTTGAACTTGATGACTGCGTCGTAGTCAGCTCTATGATCGGGCAATGAGGGTGCATGATCCAGGTCAGACCCTTCCAGGAAGCCGCCTTCGACGAGCTTCTCAAGGCTTATGAGCAGCGGGCTGCCGGCGAAGACGGAGAGGGACTGATAAGGGGAGTTGCCGTAGCCGGTGGGGCCCAGCGGAAGAACCTGCCACAGTCGCTGCTGCATGTCGGCCAGCAGATCGGCGAAGCGGTAAGCCTCACTGCCCAGCTCACCGATTCCGTATCGGCCGGGAAGCGAAGCCGGGTGCAGAAGTATGCCGCTAGCTCTGGGAGAACTCATATCACTCTCATCTGCACAGCGCAATCGACGCTATCTGTCTGGGAGTCAGGTCCCGGGATCAGGATGATCTACTCCGGTAGCGACTTCTGTTGAGTGCCCTGCCCGATCACACTCGTTCTTGAAGAACACGATAGCCAGAGGCGGGAGCGTTACGGTCAGCGAATAGAGGCGGCCGTGCAGCGGGACAGGTCTTGCCTCAACGCCACCCAGATTGCCCTGACCGCTGCCTCCGTATTCAGCGGCGTCGCTGTTCATCAGTTCCATCCAGAAGCCCGGCCGGGGTACTCCGATCCGGTAGCCGAACTGCGTCGTCGGGGTGAAGTTGCAGGCGACGACGAGGCGGTCATCCTCCGACCGTCCCCTGCGCACGAAGCTGACCACGCTGTGCTCGACGTCATTGCAGTCGATCCACTCAAAGCCGGCCTGGTCGAAGTCGGACTGGAACAGTGAGGGGTGCTTCCGGTAGAACCGGTTCAGGTCCTCAACCCAGCGCTTGAGACCGGAATGGGGAGCGTATTCGAGGAGGTGCCATTCCAGGCTTTCGTCGTGGCCCCACTCTCGCCACTGCCCGAACTCCCCTCCCATAAAGAGCAGTTTCTTCCCTGGCTGGGCATACATGTAGCCGAGAAGCAGCCTCAGGTTGGCGAACTTTTGCCAGTCATCTCCGGGCATCTTGGCCAGGAGTGAGCCCTTGCCGTGCACGACTTCGTCGTGAGAAAGGGGCATGACGAAGTTCTCAGAGAAAGCGTACACCATGCGAAAGGTCAGGTCGTTGTGGTGATACTTGCGATAGATAGGGTCCTTGCTCATGTACTGCAGTGTATCGTGCATCCAGCCCATGTCCCACTTGAGCCCAAAACCCAGTCCGCCTAGATAGGTAGGGCGCGATACCATGGGCCAGGCGGTGGACTCCTCGGCGATGGTCTGTGCATCGGGGTGCTCCTGGTAGACCGCCTCGTTGAACAGCCGCAGAAAGGCGACTGCATCCAGGTTCTCACGGCCCCCGTACTTGTTGGGCATCCACTCGCCATCCTTGCGGCCGTAATCCAGGTAGAGCATGGAGGCCACCGCGTCGACACGCAGGCCGTCGGCGTGATACTTGTCGAGCCAGAACATGCCGCTGCTGAGAAGAAAGCTCCTCACTTCGTGTCTTCCGTAGTTGAAGATCAAGCTGTCCCAGTCGGGATGGACGCCTTGCCTGGGGTCGCCGTGCTCGTAGAGGTGTGTTCCGTCGAAATACGCCAGTCCGTGCTCGTCGTTGGGGAAATGCGACGGCACCCAGTCGAGTATCACGCCTATGTCCTGCTGGTGCAGGTAGTCGATGAGAAACATCAGGTCCTGTGGAGTGCCATAGCGGCTGGTCGGGGCGAAGTAGCCGGTCGACTGATAGCCCCAGGAGCCGTAGAAGGGATGCTCCATCACAGGCAGGAACTCAACGTGGGTGAACCCCAGCTGCCTCACGTAGTCGGCCAGCCTGGGGGCAAGCTCGCGGTAGCTGAGGGAACGGTTGCCCTCTTCAGGTACCCTCTGCCACGAGCCCAGATGCACTTCGTATATAGTAAGCGGTGCGTCCAGCGCATTGCAGCGGCGTCTCTTCTCCATCCAGGCTGTGTCCGTCCATTCATACTCCAGGTCCCATACTACGGACGCGGTCTTTGGAGGCGTCTCGGCATGGAATGCAAACGGGTCCGCCTTATCCACGCAATAGCCGCTGCGATGCGAGACGATGTGATACTTGTAGATCGTACCTGATGCGACACCCGGCACGAATCCTTCCCAGATGCCTGACTGGTCCCTTGGACGAAGGATGTGAGTCGACCTGTTCCAGTCGTTGAAGTCGCCTATTACGGAGACCTGCCAGGCATTAGGTGCCCAGACGGCGAAGTAGGCTCCCCGAGAGCCGTCGATTGTCATGGGATGCGCTCCGAGCTTTTCGTGAAGTCGGCGGTGGGAACCCTCATTGAAGAGGAACAGGTCGTCATCGGTGAGGAGACTCACGTCATGTCGCACCTGCTGAGCAGTGCTCATATCGCTCGAACCGCCACGGTTCGCTTTACTTTTTCGTTGTGTCATATGATGATGGTGGCTCCTGCACGAACGGGGTCTCCCGGCCCGGCATGCCTCCCACTACATTGCCCACTGTACATGGTTCGAATCCTAGGTCACACCTCCGCCTCCAGGATCTGCAATATGCCGCGTAGTGGCGGCTTGAGTCCTTCCGGTCCTTCAACCAGGGCATAGCTTGTCTCTGATATGGCGTTGTCCAGGAGATAGGCATCGAGGAGAACCCGCATTTGCTCTGCATCGTCGGGAAGCAGTCGTGCCTTACGGACTCCGTCCAGATAGGAGGCGAGAAAGGCTGATGACGTCCATATGCACCAGAACTGCACCCAGTATTCCAGCGCGGGCAGGTCCTCCGGTCTGAGTCCGAGGGCGGACCGGTGGAGAAGCGTGCTGTAGGCTGCGTGCTGGAAAGAGCGTATCATGCCTGCAACATCTGCCAGGGGTGAACGCTTTATTCGTCTTTCGCTCAGAGGCCGCGATGGGTCGCCTTCGAAGTCGATGATGACGAAATCCTTTCCGGTGTAGAGAACCTGTCCCAGATGATAATCGCCGTGGCACCTCATTCGCGATGCCGTCATCTTGCGATTGCGCAGGAGCCGAAAGTGGCTCAGGATGCTGTCCTTAGCGTCCAGGACACGGCGGGCATCTTCGCTGGATTCCTCCGGGAGTTGCTCAAGGTTCTCACGTAACAACTGCAGAGTTCTGGTAGCAGCGCTTCTCATGGCATGGTAGAGCGAATTCTGGTACATGACGGAGAACGGCTCAGGCGCGAAGTCCGGGTCATCCCTCGCCGAAGCCAGCGCCACGTGGAGTTCGGCGGTGCGGCTACCCAGAAGCTGTGCCGAAAGGAGATACGGGCCGATGGTCTCCGCGGCCAGCGCGGGTGGCTGTTTCAGCAGCGCTAGCACATGTCTCTGCGAGATAGGTGGCACCTGTACTGTGGGATGCACCAGAACCTGCTGGAAGTACTGGTCAAGAGAATCGACCGTGTACTGCCAGGCGTCGCCTTCGTTAGGAATGAAGACCTGCAGCACTGCCAGACTTGTCCGCTTGCCTCTCGTCCTGCGGTACTCCATCGTGCCTGCTACCGGGGACACCAAAGAAACGGGTGCCTTCTCAGTGAGGAAGAGCCCCATCTCGACGTCGGGGTTGATCCCGTCCTCTATCTGCCGGAAGAGTTTGAGAATCAGTGCCTCGCCGTATGCTATCGAAGTGTTGCGCTGCTCCGTCTTGACCGGGGTAGGCTCCATGGACGAGTCTTCTGTGGCAGCGGACGATCGAAAGGCTCTGGTACGTGCGGTGGTGATATCCCCTGCCTGGCCTTTGAACACCCGTCGGCGCG
>JBLRXG010000089.1:0-5223 GCA_047920855.1 Dehalococcoidia bacterium
ACATATAGGAAACACCAGTCTGTTACGAAACCGATCGTAGCTGCCTCCGTCTTCCTTCTCGACTGTCAGGCCGGCCTCCATTATCGCCTTCTCGGTGTAGCCCTTACCTAGCAGGTATCTCTTGATGATATCCCAAGCGTCGGGAACGAAGCCGAGACGAAACTCTCTCACCGTCTCAGGAGATATTCCCCTTCTTTCCAGCAGACTCCTCGCAGGTTCACCCGACCTAACCCCCAGGAGCAGGTGGTGATAGTATGCTGCAGCAGCCTCGTTAATCCGGAACAGCTGCTCATTCTCCTCGGCAGCAGCACTATCGGGACCCTCACGCGGCCTCAAATTCACACCTGCCTTTTCGGCCAGCAGGCGAAGTGCCTCACCAAACTCGACGCCCTCCTTCTTCATAACGAACGAGAAGATATCACCGCCGGTTCCGCAGGCACCAAAGCAGTGCCAGGTCTGCCTGTCGGGAAAGACGAAGAAGGAAGCATGCTTCTCACTGTGGAACGGGCATAGGCCCTTGAAGCTGCGGCCGGACTTCTGCAAAGCAACATACTCGGAGACCAGCTCAATTATGCCTATACGCTGCTTCACTTCACTGATTGTGCTCATTGCGACAACTCTTCGGCCAATCTCCACGCATATTGATCGGTCATCCCGGCGATGTAGTCAACCACCTTCCTCTCTTTGTCGTCCTGCAAACGGCCGAGCTCAGGCGGCAGTTCATCCTCGTGGTCGATGAAACGAGCGTATAGAAAGCGCAGTATCGCTCCTGCCTTAAGAACCTCTTCTCCGGCCAGGCTGGCTCTGTACACTCGGTCGAACATGAACTGGCGGAGTGTGTTAGCTGCGCCAAGGACGGCAGGGCTCATCGTTACGGTCGCCTCCGATGAACTGCCATTGCCTCCAACCGGCCATGAGCAGCCTATGATATCACGGACCAGGGTGTCAACCCGCTGCGAATGTGTCCGCCCCAGCGTCAGGACTACCGTGTCAGGCAGATCATCACTGGAGATTACGCCGGCCCTTATGGCATCCTCAACGTCATGGTTAACGTAAGCCACGATGTCGGCGATCTTGCACACCTGTCCCTCCAAAGTGTTGGCATCTCCCCACCCCTCTCCCAGTATATCAGCCTGTCCCTTGGAATGATTGAGGATGCCGTCCCGCACCTCCCACGTTAGATTGAGCCCCTGTCCATCCTTCTCCAGCAGTTCCACCACCCGCAGGCTCTGCTCGTTATGTCTGAAGCCGCCATGATACAGATCATCTAGGACTTCCTCACCCAGATGACCGAAGGGCGTGTGTCCCAGATCATGCCCCAGAGCTATAGCTTCAGTCAGGTCTTCATTGAGATCCAG
This sequence comes from Dehalococcoidia bacterium, assembly GCA_047920855.1. Lineage (GTDB taxonomy): Bacteria > Chloroflexota > Dehalococcoidia > GIF9 > AB-539-J10 > RBG-13-51-36. The sequence goes on from JBLRXG010000089.1 coordinate 1,359, forward strand.
GGCACGGGCAATGGTCCTGGCTATCTGCGACACCTCCAGCGTATGGGTCAACCTGGTGACATAGTGGTCACCCAGCGGAGCGATGAAGACCTGGGTCTTGTGTTTGAGCCGACGAAAGGCCTTGCAGTGGATGATGCGGTCACGATCGCGCTGGAAGTCGGTTCTTACGGGGCACGGCTCCTCCTGCCTCTTACGACCCCGGCTCAACCTGCTCTTCGCAGCATAGGGAGATAGCTCCTCCTCCCTCTTCTCCGTCCGTTCACGCGCGTTGATAACACAGACCATTGAACCATTGTGACAATAGCGAGTCAAGTCAAACTGGTGATCCCATCCCGACCACACACTATTGTGACCGTCCCTCAAGCACGCTTCTTCCCGGCTCTTGTTCTGACCTTCTTCTCCATCTCCGCGATACTCAGCCTCGTAGCCACTATCACGTCCGGGTTCAGCGACATTGAGTCTATTCCGCATTCAACTAGATAGTCGGCGAACTCGGGGAAATCACTCGGTGCCTGACCGCATATCCCTATCTTCCTCCGAGGATTGTGACTATGTGCTGCTTCAATGACTTGCTTGATCAGCCTCTTCACCGCTTCGTCTCTTTCATCGAATATGCCCGCCACCAGTTCGGAATCCCTGTCCAGGCCGAGAGTCAGCTGTGTCAGATCGTTCGACCCTATGCTGAATCCGTCGAAGACCTCGGCGAACTCGTCGGCCAACACCACATTCGATGGTATCTCACACATAACATACACCTCCAACCCGTTCTCCCCCTGCTTCAGGCCGAACTCCTCCATCGCTCTTATGACCTTCCTGCCTTCTTCAGGAGTGCGGCAGAATGGTACCATCACCTTCACATTTGTCAGGCCCATTTCATCCCTGATCTTCTTGATCGCCTGGCACTCCAGGCCGAAGGCCGGCTTGAACCTATCATCGTAGTACCGGGACGCTCCTCTCCAGCCTATCATCGGGTTTCTCTCCACCGGCTCGTAGCGATACCCTCCCACCAGATTGGCATACTCGTTGGTTCTGAAGTCGGAAAAACGCACGATCACTTCATTCGGGTAGAAGCCCGCCGCGATCTTCGCTATCCCCATCGCGAGCATGTCGATGAAGAACTGCTTCTTGTCTCTGTACCCTACGCTTCTGTTGTCTATTTCCTCGATCACCTTCTTCAGCTTCTCATCGTTCTGGGCTTCCCGCTTGAGCTTATCGTATTCTATGAGAGCCATGGGATGTATGCCTATGTAGGAGTTGATGATGAACTCCTCGCGAGCGAGCCCCACACCATCGTTGGGGATCTGCCCCTGGATGAAGGCGCCATCCGGAATGCCAAAGTTCATCATGATCTTGGTTTTGGGCCTGGGAAGCTTGCTCACTTCGACCTCATCGACTCTGAATCTCACGGTTCCCTCATAGATCTTCCCCACACCCTGCGAGCAGTCCACTGTAACGTTCTTAACCCCCTTCAGATCCTCTGTTCCGGTGACGGTGCTGATCACACACGGCACCCCCAGTTCGCGACTAACTATGGCTGCATGGCAGGTTCTCCCCCCTTTATTCGTGATGATGGCACCGGCAATCTTCATGATGGGCTCCCAATCGGGATCGGTCATATCGGTGACCAGCACCTGCCCCTTCTTGAACAGGTGCATTTCATCGCAGCTCCCCATTATGTTCACCTCTCCCTGTCCTATCCTGGTGCCTACCGCTTCCCCTGTCAGCAGCAGCTTCCCCTTCTCCTCCAGAACATAAGTCCTTAGCAAAGCTAGGTCCCTTTGCGAATGAACTGTCTCCGGCCTGGCCTGAACTACGAACAGCTCGCCCGTCTTCCCGTCCTTTGCCCACTCGATGTCCATGGGCAGACCATAGTGATCCTCTATGATGCAGGCCCATCTGGCGAGAGTCAACACCTCGTCGTCGTCCAACACGAACTCTCTCCTCTTCTCAGCTTTGACCTTCTTCTCCTCTGTTCCGGATTCATCCTCCTTGTAGACCAGCTTCTGTTCCTTGGTTCCCAGCTTCTTCTCCACTATCGGCCTGAACCCCTTCTTCAAGGTCGGCTTGAAAACGTAGAACTGGTCGGGGTTGACGGTTCCCTGCACCAGGCTCTCTCCCAGGCCGTAGGTTCCGGTTATATATACAACGTGACCGAACCCCGATTCCGTGTCTATCGAAAAGATAACGCCTGAGCAGGCCAGATCCGACCGGACCATCTTCTGCACTCCGACCGATAGGAAGACGCCGAGATGGTCGAACCCCCTGTCCACCCGGTAGGAGATGGCGCGATTGGTAAACAGAGAGGCGAAGCACTCCATAACCCTCTCCATGAGCTCTTCTTCCCCTCGAACGTTCAGATAGGTCATCTGTTGTCCTGCGAACGAGGCTGTGGGCAGGTCCTCGGCAGTAGCGCTGCTTCTCACCGCGACATCAACACTCCTGCCGTATCTCTTCTCCATCTCTCGATACGAGGCTCTGATCTCCGCCTCCAGATCCTCGGGACATGGCGCATTGCGTATCAGTTCCCTGACCTTCTCCCCCCTCTTGTACAGGTTCTTCATATCGTGGGTATCCAGGTCCGCCAGCGTATCCTCTATCTGCTGGTTTATGCCTGCTTTCTCCAGAAGATGCTTGTATGCTTCGGCAGTGATGGCAAACCCCAGGGGAACGTTGACCCCCTTCTCCCTCAGAGTCCTTATCATCTCACCCAGAGAAGCGTTCTTGCCGCCGACCAGACCGACATCCTGTGCTCCAATATCCTCAAACCATTTCACATACTGCATGATTCTCCCTCCGATCTTCGCTCAGTTTCAGGGTCATGTCCGTGTGTGTCATGTGCTCGGAACCCATGGCATCGCCGGCAGATCGCGGCGTTGAGTGAACAGGCCTGCCCTGTATCACCATCCAGCAACGCCAGAGTCAGAGGCCTGCCGCCTCTTCCTGCATGGCTGATCTTCATAGATCTAGCCTTTTGCCATCTGCTGCAGAGCCATCCTGATCTTGTCTTCCAGGCTTAGCTCGTCAGCACCTGACAGCGCTGAGACAGCCTTCGTAGCTTCGGTTAACGAATAACCCAGGCCGATCAAAGCAGATATGACATCGGCTCCCTCTGGAGCCAGAGGTGCTCCCGTCTCGCTCCACTCCTTCTCCAGCTTGCCCTTCAGCTCCACCACCAGGCGACCGGCTGTCTTCCTGCCGATCCCCGGTGCCTGACAGATGAGGTCGGTGTTACCACTGGCTATGGCCATGACCAGCTGTTCCGGGTTCAGGGCAGAGAGCAGGCCTAGCGCAGCCTTGGGACCGATTCCTGAAACCGAAACGAGGTTTTTGAACAGAGCCAGTTCCTCCGTAGAAGCAAAGCCGTAGAGGGCGACCGCGTCATCCCTTATCTGGAGGTGAGTGTGCAGGAACACGTTGCCCTTAACGGTTCCCAGTTGACTCAAGGTGTGGCCGGATACGTACGCCCGGAAACCTACCCCACCGACGTTGACGATCACACAATCGTTGCCACGATGATCCAGTGTTCCTTCGAGCGTCGCTATCATCTCGAAACACGTTCACTGAGCCAACGGTTCAGGCGGCTATGCTGGATATGACAGATGGCTACAGCCAGGGCGTCAGCGGCATCACTCGGCTGAGGCAGCTCAGAGAGCCCCAGCTGTATCTTTACCATCTCCTGGATCTGCCGCTTGTCGCTCTGCCCATAGCCGGTGATCTGCTGCTTTATGGTAGCCGGCGAGTAGTAGTAGACGGGCAATCCCTGGTTGACAGCTGCCAGAATCGCTATCGCCTGCGCCCTCCCTATGGCAAACGCGGACCTTACGTTGTTGCCGATAAAAGGGTCTTCGATAGCGGCCTCATCAGG
>JBLRXG010000090.1:0-5075 GCA_047920855.1 Dehalococcoidia bacterium
CGAGATCGACTTTACGAGAGAAGGGATCTCGTCGGGGTTGTGCTGGCAATCGGCATCGAGGAGAACGAGGGCGTCGGGGGTTCTCTTCTTTGCTTCGGCCAGTATGTTCTGTATGGCTGTGCCCTTGCCCGTGTTGGTATCGTGGAGGATTACGACGGCGCCGGCAAGCCGGGCGATGTGAGCGGTGTTATCGGTGCTCCCGTCATCGACGACGATGACCTCGTCGGCGTATTGCTTCGCCTGGAGGACGATGCTACCGATATAGCGTGCCTCGTTGTAGGCAGGTATGCCTACGAGTACCCTTGCCGACTTCGAACTCATGCGCGTATTACCTCTCTCTGATTCTGCCGCGGATGAGGAACCTGCATACAGGAACCGGTCCGCCGTACGTTCCCATTATACCATCCTTCGCGAAGCTGCCATACGGCTTCGTCTCTGTCACGCGGGCGGCACGGAGCCGGCAGTCTGATGACGGCGCCAGAGATGAACGGCCACCGCTATGGCGACGGCGGTCTGGCCTGCCACGTAGGCGGCTTCAACCCTGCTATCTGACGATCCGCTTCAGGGTGTGGTAGAAGCTCTCTCTGGATTTCACGAGCAGGATCTCGATCTGCTGTCTCTCATCGTTGACCCGATAGGCGATCCGGTATTGCGCGTTCTCATACTGGAAATGATAAGACCTTATGCCCTTCAGCGGTCCTTTCAGTTCGGGATATCTCAGAGGATCCCTTGCCAGGGTGTGTGCTTCCTCCTGCACCTTCTCCTTGAGACGAGACTGCAATCTCTTGTATCTTCTGTGGGCGGAAGGAGCCATGACGATGGCGTAAGACCTACCATTCGCCAATCGGTATTCCCTTTCTCTCACGCAGGTCGCTTAGCGAATGAGCGATCGTCTCACAAGCTTGATCATCCAGGAGTATCTCCAGCGTCTCCATCTCTGCCGGACTGAGGCCCTTCAGTAGATGGGCCAGCCTCTGCAGGTTGACAAGTTCAGCCTCGTCGATTTCTCTCAGTATGCTCGACATCCTGATCACCTCCCAATTGTCAGGCGTGGTATAGCTTGCTGCCCTCTACATTCTAGCACATCTGCTTCAGGCCCCGGCAGGTCTTCCCTTAGCTGCGATCGTTCGATGGTGCTGCTGACGCGACAGAGTTGCGCGTTCATCATGCCTCACGGACTTGTTCGACGTTCTCGCGCGAATCCTTTTCGGGGTGCCCTCAAGCCGGGGACCGACCTCTGCGCCAGAGATGAACGGCCACCGCTATGGCGACGGCGGTCTGGCCGGCCACGTAGCCCACGCCGACACCGGGCAGGCCCAGGTTGACCATCAGCAGATAGCCCAGCCCCAGGCTGAGGCCGGTTGCCGTTGCGGTTACGGCGATTATCCCCTTTGTGTTCTTTCTCACCCTCTCGATGCTTATATAGAGGTAGTTGATGCCCCAGGGGATGATCGCGGCCACCAGGATGCGGAGCAACTGAGCAGCGTTGTCGGAGTATGGCTGGCCGAAGAGCAGGAGCAGCCTGTCGGAGATGACCAGTATCACCAGGATGAGCGGCAGTAGCAGCAGCAAGGTGAACCTGATGGATTTTGTTGTATTGGCGCGGATGGATGCTTCGTCGTTGGAGCCTTCGGCGAAGAGCGAGTTGAAGATGGCCGACGGGATTATGGTGAGCCTGATGGCGATGGCCCAGGCTATGTAGAAGTAGGCGTTCATCTGCGCTCCCAGGACACCGAGCACCACGAGGGGCAGCACGAGAGGGAGCATCTCCAGCAGAACACCGCCCACGTAGTTCCCGGCAGCGTACCGGCTGAGCCTGCCTAGCACCGCTCTGTTGAGCCTGGGGACGGGACGGTATCCCTTCTGTACGCCGGGCACAAACCAGAGGATGGCTACCGATATCGCGATGGTCACGCCCAGTCCTTTGGAGGCCAGTATGCCGAAGGCGCCTGAGAACAGGAGGGCGAAGACGGCAACGAGGGGCAGGCGCAATACGCCGGCGACGGCATCTGTGAGAAGTATGAGCCTGGCCCTGAGCTTTGTGAGGAAGACGGCGTTGGCCAGCGGCTGGAGGGCTGTGGCCACGGCGAAGACGACGAAGGCGGCGAAGAAGACGGGGTGCTGACGCATCGGGAGCAGAGCGGGCGACCAGATGTGAAGTCCGGCCAGGAAGACCAGGGCGATGGCGAGCGATGCGAGGCCGCTCAACGTGAAGCAGCTGTTGATCATGTCGTTTCCGTCTTTGCCCGCGCCGGGCAGGAACCGGATCAGCCCGGTTGAAAGTCCCAACTCGGGAAAGATGGCCATCAGTCCCAGGGCCGAGATGATGGCGGAACCGATGCCCACGGCCTCGACGGGGTAGAGCCGGGCGGCTATGATCCAGAAGACGAAACCGGTGACGGCGGTCACGCCGGTGCTGATGATGAGGTATCCGGCATTGCGGTACAGTGAGACACCGTGGACTGCTCTGAGGGCCTGCCGGGGATCGCGGGCGAGGCGGAGGGCGTCGGCGCGGACAGACTTCAGGAAGGCTACTGCCTTTGTCGGGTGTGCCGGGTTTGCTGATGTGCCGGAGTTCTCAGGGTCTGTTGAGTTCATCTACGCGCCGGCTCTACTTCACCGTTACCGACTTTGCCAGGTTGCGGGGCCTGTCGGGATCGTATCCCCGGCTGATGGCAAGATAGTAGGCCAGGAGATGCAGAGGGACCGCGGCTACCATCGGGTAGAGCAGTTCGTCGACCTCGGGGATCCTGATCCATGAGTCGTAGACATTGCTCTCCCTGTCGGAGACGCCGATTATACGGGCGCCGCGCGACTTCGCCTCTATGGCGTTGCTCAGGGTCTCGGCGAATGTATAGTCTGCCGGACAGATGACCACCACGGGTGTGCCCTGTTCGACGAGAGCCAGTGTGCCGTGCTTGAGTTCTCCGGCGGGCATTCCCTCGGCGTGGATGTACGACACCTCTTTGAGCTTGAGCGCGCCTTCGGAGGCGATGGCGAAGTTGATGCCCCTGGCTATGTAGTAGAAATCGTTCTTGTCCCTCAGTTCCCGGCTCAGCCTGATCAGTTCGCTCTTGTTCCAGTCCAGCACCCCGGCAATAGCTGTGTTAAGGGCCGACAACCGCGCCGCCGCCCCGTCGAAGTCGTTAACCATGGAGAAGGACAGAAGATAGAATATGGCGAGCTGCGAGAGAAAGGACTTGGTGGCGGGCACGGCTACCTCGGGACCGCAGTTGAGGTAGATGACATGGTGGCTCAGGTCGGCCAGGATGGAGTTGGGCCGGTTGATGATGGAGATCACCCGGGCATCGGCAGCCCTGGCGGCCTTCACTCCGTCGATGACGTCGGCGGTCTCGCCGCTCTGGGATACGGTAACAACGACCGTGTTCTTGTCCACTGAATCGGCGAAGTAGCCGAACTCGGAGGCCATGACGACGTCGCAGAACTTCTTGCCGACCTTTGAGAAGAGGTAGCGCCCGACCAGCGCAGCGTAGCGGGACGTGCCGCAGGCAGTTATGATAACCTGCCTGGCCCTCAGTATGTCGAGGGCGATCTCCGTGAACAGCCTGCCGTCCTGATCGGCGGCCTGGTCGAACACCTGTGCCTCCTCCATTATCTCCTTGAGCATGAAGTGCGGGTAGCTGCCTTTGCTGCTCTCAGACCAGGCCTGGTCAAGCTGTCTAACCTGCCTGGACAGCTTGTTTCCGTCCTTATCGAGGAACTCGATACTGCCTGCAGCAAGCACGACCACCTCGTTATCCTCGAGGTTCATGACGCGGTTGGTGTAGCGGGAGAAGGCGAGGGCATCACTACTGATGTAGCAGTCAGGCTCGTCCACTCCGACGATCAGAGGATTGTCCCTCCTGGTGCCCACTATCTTGCCGGGGTCGTCGAGAGATGCAGCCAGAAAAGCGTAGGAACCCTCGAGCCCGGGGGCTATGTTCAACACTGCCTGTTCGAGCGATCGCCCGTTCCCGGCCTCGTCCTCCAGGAGATGAGCGATGACCTCGGTATCGGTCTCCGACCGGAAGACGTGTCCGGCACCGGCCAACTCCTCGCGGAGTTGGGCGCTGTTCTCGATGATGCCGTTATGAACCACCGCTATCCTGTCCCGGCAATCTGAGTGGGGGTGGGCGTTGAGCTGTGTAACAGCGCCGTGGGTGGCCCATCGTGTATGTCCCATGACTACGCTGCCGGGGAGGCTCGCGAGATGGTGTTTCTCGATCACCTCGCCGACCTTGCCGGCGTCCTTCTTGATGAGCAGTTTTCCGTCACAGAGCGAGGCTATGCCGGCCGAGTCGTAGCCGCGATACTCGAGACATTGCAGGGCCTCGAGGACGATGGGGACCCCCTGCTTATGACCGCAATAACCTATGATGCCGCACATGCTAACTCCTGCTGATCTGCATTATACCACGCTGGACTTCGTGGCCCGGCCCCGTCACTGCAGCCTGTCGAGCAGTTCCTTTCTCCTGCCCGCGTCGAGAGGCGTGTTGTTATCCGTCACCTGCAGTCTGGATTCAGCCAGCACCATCTTGTGCGGGGGAAGATCGTCCCGCAGGCATACGTGGGGTCCCACGAAGCAATCGGCGCCCACACGGACGCCGGGCATGAGGCTGGCGTTGATGCCGACGCGACAGCCCCGGCCCATCATGGCGCCCAGCTTGTCGTAACCGGTATCCACAGGGCTGTCGCCCACCTTCACGCTGATATTGCCCTCGTCGAGGCGGAAGTTGGCGAGCACCGTGCCGGCGCCGAGGGAGCAGTCGTCGTCGATGATCGAATCTCCCACGTAGTTGGAGTGGAACCAGCAGTTATCGCCGATGTAGGAGTGCTTCACCTCGGTGCAGTAGCCGATGACGGAGTTCGAACCTATGTGGGTGTAATCGCGCACCAGGGCGTTGTTGCCGATTATGGAGTTAGGGCCGATGTATGCGGGGCCCCTAACCACGGCGTTCTCCAGCACCCTGACGTTTTCGCCGAGGATGACCTTACCCTCGACGCAGGCTCTTTCGGAGATACGGGCCGAGGGTGCTACGTACGCCCCGGCATGGTCCAGGAAGTGCTCCATCACC
>JBLRXG010000091.1:0-5027 GCA_047920855.1 Dehalococcoidia bacterium
GGCTGCGTGGTGATCGCTGCCGCGGTGGCGGGACTGGGGATGTTCGCTCTGTATGTGAGTACCGTGCTGGGCTTCCTCCTTATCCTGATCACAGCCATTGTTACGCAACTGGCCGGCATAATAGGGTTGGTGCTGTTGATATAGGCCCCGGCGGGGCACAGGCGGCATATGAATGAAGGTAGTGTGAACCGCCCGTTTCCTGAGGAGGATAAGGCTATATGGGCTGTCTAGTCGCTCCCGCCCTGGCGGTGGTCATGGTAGTGGCGGGACTGGCCCTGACCGGTGTGACGGCCCTGTTCATGGGCGTCGCCACCGTGCTGGTCACGGGCATGACCGGCTTCATAGCCTTGCTGATGATCCTTATATGAGGCCGGCCCAAACACGTTGGGCGCTATGATCAAGAAGACCTTGGGACGCCGCCAGTGCGCTGAGGAGACGAACAGGCCATGATGACCTGTGCCGGGCTCCTGGCGGTGGCTGCGGCCATCTTCCTCGTTGGTACCCTCCTGATCCTCGCGCTGATCCCGTTAACTCTGGCCCTGCTGCTGCTATCCGTACTGGCGATACTGCTGGTCCTTGTCTTCCTGTGGCGCAACATCTTCCCCTCGCTGTCGCGGCTCGCCAACTGGGCAGCTCAATTCAGGAACATCGTCTTCCTCTTCGTCGTGGTGGTGGCCGTAGAGCTCTTCCTGAGATGGGCTCTCCCTCAGGCAGGTATCTCCGTTCCCACCTTCACGCTGTTTGGAGTAGCGATTACCATTGTCGGGTTGCTGCTCGGGCTGCTTTTCCTCTTCCTGCTCATACTGGCCATCGCTGTTTGGCTGGCGAGGCTCTTCCGTTACTCCTGGCCTCAACTGAGAAACGTTTTTTGGGATCTCCTCTTTCGCTTCGTCGCCCTGTTCTGGAAGATACTGCTGGGGATCCCTCTGGGCGTGGTCTGGTTCCTCTACCGTCCTCCCCTGCGCTGGCTGGTAGCGGCCGCCCTTTTTTACTTCAGGGGCATAGCCGCGGCAATAGCCTGGCTACTGTACAATCCGCCCTTGAGGGAACTGATACGCGCGGGACTGTTCTTTGAGCGCCTGGGGGCCCGGTTCGTGGCCTGGATAGTGTACAATCCCCCGGTGCGCTGGATCGTGCAGATGGCGATCTTCTGGATGAGGCTGGTGGCCCGCTTTGTCAGCGGCTTGATCTATGCTGTGTGGTCGTGGTGGACCCTATCCGGGGTCAGAGATGCATTCAACAGAGGGTTAACCGTTGAGAGTAAGAGCTATCAGGACTATAAGCAGGCCCAGGATAACCGTAGCCCCGCCGCCTAGCAGGCCGGCAACGTCCATGTGACCGAAGATCCGGCTGAATATCTCCTTGTTAATGGCTGCCTTTTGACGCACTGCCTCGTCTGATTCCTCGGCAGACCCGGCTTCCGTCTCGGGAGGTGGACTGTCAAATATGGGGAGTACGATCTTCTTCCACTCCCGCGACTCACGATAGACTATGCCGGCGATAACTATGCCAACGATGACGATGAATACCCCGAGAACGAGCACAAGCATAGACTGGCTTAGTATGCCCGCCACGGGGCCAGGCTCAGCTAAGTACATGTCTAACCTCCTTGTTCATCGAGCAAACCCCATCATCGGTATACGCACGGGGTTCTGCAGTCAACCTGTGCTCGTTCTAGCGTAGCACGCCCGATAGGTCATGTCAATGGCCGTTTTCCCACACACTTCCCGCCTGTGCTAAAATCCAGCGTGGTCTCGTATGGCAGCTGACTCTGACCTGAAGTACTGGGTGGCCTTCTCCGGCGTGGCCGGCGTAGGCCGGGTGCGCATTTCCCGGCTCAAGCAGCACTTCGGCTCCCTGCGGGACGCCTGGAGTGCGCCGGAAGGCCAGTTGAGACAGGCGGGACTTGACTCCCGCACCATCGACGCCCTGCTCGCCGTACGCCGGAGCCTCTGCCCCGACGCGGAGATGGACAAGGTAGAGCGCATTGGCGCAGAGGCTCTCACCTGTGAAGACGCTCGCTTTCCCCCGGCATTGAAGGAAATCCATGACTACCCGCCGGTGCTCTACGTGCAGGGCACCCTACCCCGCCATGACGAGCCGTGTCTGGCCGTGGTCGGAACCCGGCGTCCCACCATCTACGGGAGACAGGTGACCGAGGAGGTAGTGACCGACCTGTGCGGAAGCGGCGTCACCATCGTGAGCGGCCTGGCCCGCGGAGTCGACTCCGTCGCCCACCGGGCTGCCCTCGAGGCGGGGGGCAAAACCATCGCGGTCTTCGCCTCCGGGCTGGACATCATCTATCCCGCGGAGAATGCCAGACTGGCTAAGAGGATCATCGAGCGGGGTGCGCTGGTCAGCGAGCACCCTCCGGGCACCAGGCCCAGACCCGAGAGCTTCCCGCTTCGCAATCGCATAATGAGCGGGCTGAGCCTGGGGGTGCTGGTGGTCGAGGCGGGACAGCGGAGCGGTGCCCTCATTACGGCGCACCAGGCGCTGGAGCAGAACCGCGAGGTCTTCGCCGTACCCGGCAGCATACTTTCCCCCGCCAGCCTGGGGACTAACCGCCTGATCCAGGAAGGGGCTAAGCTTGTGTGCAGCTATGAGGATGTCCTTCAGGAGCTGAACCTGCCCTCTGTCGCGCAGCAGCCGGAGAATCTCGAGCTGTCGTTGCTGAGCGACGTCGAGTCCCTGATAGTCGGGCAGCTCGGCCCGGAACCCAGTCACATCGATGAGATCTGCCGCCGCAGCGGCCTGACCATGCCCGAGGTAGGCAGCACTCTTGCCATGCTGGAACTGAGAGGCATAGCCAGGCAGGTGGGCAGCATGAACTACGTTCTCAGGAGACGGAACTAAGGAGGGTGCAGTTGCCTGCAACAAAGACCGGACGGACATCCAGAGCTAGAGCAACGAAGTCCCCCGCCAAAGCCGGGAAGCGCGGCGGCCAGAGGCTGGTCGTCGTGGAATCCCCGGCCAAGGCAAGGACCCTGGGCAAGATCCTGGGACGGAGCTACAGCATCAAGGCATCGCTGGGACACGTGAGGGATCTGCCGAAGTCAGAGATCGGTGTAGACGTGGACAACGATTTCACACCGAAGTACGTGATCCCCACGCAGAAGAAGAAGACCATTGCCGAGATCAAGAAGGCGGCCGCCGATGCCGGCGCTATCTACCTGGCAACCGACCCCGACCGCGAAGGAGAGGCCATCTCCTGGCATCTCGTGCAGGCGGCGGGCATGGACAAAGGCGACACGCCGGTTCACCGCGTGGTCTTCCACGAGATAAGCGAGGACGCCGTTCGCAAGGCCTTCGAACAACCTCGAGACCTCGACGAGCACCTCGTCAACGCCCAGCAGGCCCGGCGCATCCTGGACAGGCTGGTGGGCTACAAGCTGAGTCCGCTTCTATGGAGGAAGGTGCAGAGGGGCCTATCGGCAGGCAGGGTGCAGTCCGTCGTGGTCAAGATGATCGTCGACCGTGAGCGCGAAGTACAGGACTTCGTCCCGCAGGAGTACTGGATCGTGGAGGTCAGGCTGGCTCCACGCGGCGACAGGAGGGCTAGCTTTGCGGCGAGGGTGGTATCCCTGCTGGACGGGACGGCCCTGGATATCGGGAATAAGGATCACGCCGACAGGGTCGTGGCCGACCTGGAGACCTGTCGGTATACGGTCAAATCTGTGCAGACCAAGCAGGTGCCCCGCCAGCCGGCGCCGCCCTTCACCACCAGCACCCTTCAGCAGGAGGCCTCGCGCAAGCTCCGTTTCACAGCTCCGCGCACCATGGCCATCGCCCAGCAGCTTTATGAAGGTCTGCCCCTGGGTAAGGCCGGGTCGGTAGGACTTATCACGTATATGCGCACTGACTCCACCGGTGTATCCGCCTCCGCGATAAGCGAGGCCAGAGCGTTCATTGGCGAGGAATACGGGCCTGAATTTGTGCCGCCCAAGCCGCGTGCGTTCGCCAGGAAGGCCAAATGGGCCCAGGAAGCCCACGAGGCCATCCGGCCGACCGACATTCGCCGTCAACCGCAGCATCTCAAGCCCTTTCTCAACCCGGCCCAACTGAAACTCTACGAACTCATCTGGAAACGCATGGTTGCCAGCCAGATGTCAGCAGCCGTATACGACACGACGACGGTCCAGATACAGGCAACCGGGGCTCCCGCGGATCAGGACGGGGGGCCGGCTGCGGGATATCTGCTCAAGGCCGGCAGGTCGACGGTCAGGTTCCGCGGTTTCATGACCGTCTACAGCGAAGGCAGAGACGAAGACGAAGAGGTCGTGGCCCCGGTCAGCCTGCCCACCCTGGAAGATGGGGAGGAACTGACATACCTCGGGGTCGTGCCCGAGCAGTGCTTCACCCAGCCGCCACCCTTCTATACGGAGGCAACGCTCATCAGGGCATTGGAGCAGAAGGGCATCGGTCGTCCCAGCACCTATGCCCCGATCCTCTCCACCATTCAGGAGCGGGAGTATGTCAGCAGGACGGCCGGCAAGTTCCGCCCTACCGAACTGGGCATTGTGGTCAACGGTATTCTCACCGAGCACTTCCCCAGGGTCGTTGACACTGCTTTCACAGCACGGATGGAGAAGCAGCTGGACGGGATAGCTGAAGGCCAATACGAGTGGGTGGTGCCGCTGCGGGAGTTCTACCCCGGGTTTCAGGCCACGCTCGATGAAGCCATGACCAACGTGACCAGGGTGTCTCTAACCCGCCTGACGGAGGAGATATGCCCCAACTGCGATCGCCCGATGGCCATAAAGATGGGCCGCTTCGGCAAGTTCCTCGCCTGCAGCGGCTATCCTGAGTGTAAGACCACCAGGAGGTACATCATTAAGACCGGCGCTTTGTGTCCCGAGTGCGGCGGCCCGCTGGTGGAGAGGATGAGCAAGAAGAACAAGACCTTCTACGGATGTGGCAACTATCCTGAATGCCGGTTCGCCACCAATCGCAGGCCTGTTGCCCGGCCCTGCACCAGCAGCTTGCCGCAGGCAGGGCAGGGCCGGGCAACAGGCCTGCGATTGGTG
>JBLRXG010000092.1:0-5020 GCA_047920855.1 Dehalococcoidia bacterium
GGATCGCAGCGCAAATCCGATTTCATCAAGACTGTGGAACACAGACTGACCCAGAGGCTGCTGAAAGCAATCGAACAGGATGGAGAGTTGAGTAGTTGTGTTGAGCTGGTGGAAAAGGGAGAGCTCGATCCCTACTCCGCAGCCGATGAGATCCTCACATCCGATAGACTGTTAGTCGACTGGCTACGCCAGCGATCGGCATAGCGATTCTCGATGACCAGGAGCTACGATGTCATCATAGTCGGCGCCGGCCCCGCAGGCATATTCGCCAGCTTGGAGCTATCAGACGCGGGGCTCAGCGTGCTGCTCCTCGATAAGGGACGCGAGATCGCTGCGCGTGTCTGTCCTGTTCAGCAGGGCGGCGCGTGTTGCCTCCTGTGTTCACCGTGCCATCTGGTCAGCGGCTTCGGAGGTGCCGGAGCCTTCAGCGATGGCAAGCTTACTCTGTCCTCCCGCGTAGGCGGCCGGCTGGAAGAACTGGTCGGGCCTGAGCAAACCCGGGAACTCATAAGCCACGTTGATTCTGTCTACCTGAGATTTGGCGCTCCGCACAAGGTCTATGGAGCAGGAAAAGAGGTGGCCGCGCTGCAACGCCGGGCCGCTCAAGCCGGGCTCACCCTGATCCCCGTTAGGTTGCGTCATCTGGGCACCGAGCTCTGTCATGAGACGCTGCAGGCTATGCAGCGTTATCTTGCATCCAGACTGGACATCAGGATGAAGACTGCGATCACCGGCATCACAGTCGAAGATAGCGGCGACAAAACTCTTGAGACGAGCGCGGGTGAGAAGCTCAGCTGTCGCTACCTGATCTTGGCACCGGGCAGGGAGGGAGCAGACTGGCTCTGCAACGAAGCCCGCAGAATGGAGCTGACCCTCAGTTCTAACCCCGTTGACGTAGGTGTCCGGGTCGAACTACCTATGGCGACCATGGAGAGCCTGACCGCGACATTATATGAGTCCAAGCTCGAGTTCTACTCGAAGAGCTTCGACGACCGGGTCAGAACATTCTGCATGTGCCCCGGAGGTGAGGTGGTTATGGAGTCAACGGGCGGGTCAGACCCTGTCATCACAGTCAACGGCATCGGTTACGCCCAACCAAGAACGGCGAACACCAACTTCGCAGTGTTGGTAAGCACCACCTTCACCGAGCCCTTTAAGGAACCTATTGCCTACGGCAAGTACCTGGCAAGGTTGGCCAACATTCTCAGTGGAGGAGTTCTGGTGCAGAGGCTGGGGGACCTGATGGGCGGTCATCGCTCGACTCCGGCTCGCCTGCAGGGCAACCCTGTCGAACCAAGCCTCAAGGCGGCAGTTCCCGGCGATCTGAGCTTTGCACTCCCCTATCGCTATCTCAAGAATATAGTCGAGATGCTCCAGGCCATGGACATGCTGTCTCCGGGCGTGGCTTCGCCGCACACCCTGCTCTACGGTATAGAGGTCAAGTTCTACTCCGCTCAACTGAAGCTGACTCCCCGTCTGGAGACCGAAATCGAAGGTGTCTTCGCCGCTGGAGATGGCGCCGGCGTAAGCCGTGGCCTGGTCCAGGCCTCCGCATCGGGCACGCTGGCAGCACGGGAGATCCTCAGGCGCCTGGGCAAAAAGACTTCTCACATGAGTTGACCTGCCGGTGGTCGCCTGCTAGACTAAGCTTGGAGGTACAATGGAAATAACACTAAGCGTTATCAAGGCCGACATCGGGGGATATGTTGGCCATTCCTGCAGCCACCCGGACGTAGTACACAAGGCCGAAGAGAAGCTGGCTCATGCCCAGAGCAAGGGGTTGCTGATCGATCACCATGTCACCGTCTGTGGCGATGATCTCGAACTGATAATGACTCACCAGCACGGCGAAGATAGTGAGCAAGTCCACAAGCTGGCCTGGGACACGTTTGTCGAGTGTACCAGTGTGGCCAGGAGTCTGAAGCTGCACGGTGCGGGACAGGATCTCCTGTCGGACGCATTCTCCGGCAATGTCAGGGGAATGGGACCGGGCACAGCGGAGATGCAGTTCTCAGAACGAGACGCTGAGACGATTATCATATTCATGGCGGACAAGACCGCCTCCGGAGCGTGGAACCTCCCGCTGTACAAGATGTTCGCCGACCCTTTCAACACCATAGGCCTGGTCATTGCCTCCAATATGCACTCCGGCTTCACCTTTGAAGTCCACGACGTCAAGGAGAGCAAGAAGATCAGATTCAACGCCCCCGAGGAGATCTACGACATGCTCGTCTTTCTCGGCGCACCCGGCCGCTACGCCGTGAAATCCGTCTACCATAAGGATAGCGGCGAGATCGCCGCGACCTCTTCCACAGACAGGCTGTCTCTCATGGCAGGTAGATACGTAGGCAAGGACGACCCCGTCTGCATAGTCCGCTCCCAGGGCAAGTTCCCGGCTGTCGGCGAGATACTGGAGCCGTTTGCCTCTCCCCACATCGTAGAGGGCTGGATGAGGGGTTCGCACAACGGCCCGTTGATGCCCGTGGCCATCCGGGATAGCAACCCCTGCCGCTTCGACGGTCCTCCCAGGGTGACAGCCGCCGGCTTTCAGCTAGCGAATGGCCGCCTTGTCGGGCCCCGTGACATGTTCGACGACCATGCCTTCGATGAGGCCCGCCATCAGGCCAACATCATGGCCGACTTCCTGCGCAGAATGGGACCATTCGAACCGCACCGGCTGCCACTTGAGGAGATGGAGTACACCACTATGCCCGAGGTGATGAAGAAGCTGGCTCCCAGGTTCGAAGACATCTGATCTTCCGCAGGCGCCTGAACGGTGACAATGCCTGAGCTTCTCTTAGCTACGTCCAATCCCGGGAAGATCAGGGAATACCGCACCCTCCTGCATGGCGTCGGTTACACGATAACCACACCCCTCGAAAAGGGCATTGAAGACACCGTCACCGAATCCGGCGACACATACGAGCAGAACGCCCGTCTGAAGGCCGTCGCCTATGCCGGACTGAGCGGTATCATCACCCTCGCTGACGATTCCGGACTGGAGGTGGACGCGCTCGACGGTCTGCCCGGCGTCCGGTCCGCCCGCTTCGCCGGCGAAGACGCCACCGATCAAGAGAGGGTCAGCCTTCTCCTGGACAGGCTCAGCAGTGTCCCCTGGGAGGAACGAACAGCCCGCTTCAAGTGCGTCATAGCTATAGCCAGTCGGGGAGATCACGTCGACCTGTGCTACGGCGAATGCCGGGGCTTGATCGCCTTTGAAGCAGCAGGCATACAGGGCTTCGGCTACGACCCGGTCTTCTACCTTCCCGAGATCGGCCGGACGATGGCAGAACTCCCCCCGGAACTGAAGAATCAGATCAGCCACCGCGCACTGGCAAGCCAGCAGGCGCGCCGGGTGCTCCTCCGGCTCAACCCCGACTAACACCTCCCGGACCACGAACGCCCCATCGGGCCCTTCACCGCCGAGACTGTCGATCAGACCTTGACGTCAATGAACCGCCCTATCGGGCTACCAGGCCAACCGGCAGAGGTGCTACGGATCTGATTCTGCGCTTCGGCTCACGGACTCGGATCATCACGACAGGGCTGCGCCTCACTGTTCGCGCTATGACCGCACCCGATCACCGGCGTGATAATCCACGTCAGGTCGCCCGGATCACGCCCATTGTTATCAGGAATACCACGACTCCGGCGATGGTCACACCCAGAAGGGCGGCCGGAAAAGCCTTTCTCCAGTCCATACCCAGCAGCCACGCCAGAGATGTGCCTGTGTAGACCCCGGTGATAGGCAGAGGCAGAGCGACGAGGAACATCAGCCCCCAGAAGCCGTACTTGTCCACCTTGGGCTTGCCCCTTCTTCTTACGTTATCCAGATACCTGTCGAAAAAAGGAATCCGTGACAGAAGCCTGTCATAGAAGAGGCGCAGACCGAAGAAAATGGGGAAGAACATGAGCGCGTTGGCGACAACCGCCATTGATAGGGTGAGCAGGGGATCCAGTCCCAGCGATATGCCCAACGGTATGCCACCCCTCAGTTCACTGATGGGCAGGATGGTCAACAGCAGGGTTAGAGCGATATCTCTTGCCATCACAGGTGTCCGGGACGGCGCCGCTTACAAACGTGGAGCATAGTTTATCACATGTCATCTCAGCCGGTGCCTGTTGCCAAGCACCTCACTCCGTGCTATCTTGTGCCTCACGAACCACAGATATTTCACTACGCTGTGAGAGAGCAGGAAATGCACAGAGCAAAGCTGTTTGCCACCAAGCCCCTCATCCGGGTCATCGCCGAATCTGCATCTCAGGCACAGACCGACCGGCTCATCGTCAAAGGCAAGGACCTCGTCGACAGCCTTGTGGAGGCGAGTACTTGAAAGCGGTGTTCTTGTGCGGGGGCAGCGGCAGGAGGATGTTCCCCATCACCGAGGACAAGTTCCTGCTGGACTTCCTCGGCAAGTCTCTGCTAGAGCACCAGATCGAGATAGCCCGGGGCGCCGGATTGACCGACTTCGTCATCATAGGAAATCCCGGCAACATGGCCAGGATAGAGCAGATAACGCAGATGTTGCCCGGGGCACGATTCGACCTTGTGTTTCAGAGAGAGCCGCTCGGAATAGCCGACGCACTCAAGAGCGCCCGGTCATCTCTGAGCGGGCCGCTTCTCATAGTGAACCCTAACGACGTCTTTTCAGGCTCCGCCTACACGAAGATTATCGACGAGGCCGGACGGGGCAGGGCCGCGTCCTGTATGCTCGGCTACCGGGTCGATACGTATTTCCCCGGCGGCTATCTCGAGGTCAACTCCGAGAACGACCTCATCCATATCGTGGAGAAGCCTCCTCCGGGCAGCGAACCGGGCGACCTGGTCAACATCCTGGTTCACTGCCACAGCGATCCCGAGATGCTGCTGCGCCACATCGAAACCGTGCACACCACCACCAGAGACGACGTCTACGAGTGCGCGCTGGATAGCATGCTCAAGGCAGGACACAGGATCAGGGTGCTTCCCTACGATGACTTCTGGGCGCCCATCAAGTATCCCTGGCACATCTTCAGGGTG